>NZ_SUTM01000010.1:90464-101991 GCF_015062935.1 Methanobrevibacter sp.
CAGCAACAACACCAGTGTCATTACTCAACACAACAACAATACTAACAGGCCTAACACCATCCTGATTATCAACATCATCCCAAACCTTAGTCACATTGACCTCAGTCACAGCAGGAACATGAGTGTTATTGATCACATAATTATAACCATCAACCTTAACAGTCACAGCTTTATAATCAGCAGGAACAAGTTTTTCCACAACAGTATAATTAATCAAAGCACCCTCGTTAACATAAACAGGTAAATCCTTGAAAGTATGTTTCCAACCATTAGCATCATTCAACTCATATTCAGCAACAACACCAGTGTCATTACTCAACACAACAACAATACTAACAGGCCTAACACCATCCTGATTATCAACATCATCCCAAACCTTAGTCACATTGACCTCAGTCACAGCAGGAACATGAGTGTTATTGATCACATAATTATAACCATCAACCTTAACAGTCACAGCTTTATAATCAGCAGGAACAAGTTTTTCCACAACGGTATAATTAATCAAAGCACCTTTATTTACATAAACAACAGGTAAATTAGAGAAATTACCTTTCCAGTTATTACTTTCATTCAAGACAATCTCAGCAACAACGCCCTTATCGTCCATTAAAACAAAAGTAATATTTTCAGGCCTAATACCATCCTGGTTGTTATTATCATCCCAAACCTTTGTCACATTGATTGTGATAGGTTTGTAAACATCAGTGTAATTGCTTGTTACAATATCTTTAAAGCCATTAGCTTTGAAAGTAATATTGTTTACTAATGTACCGTTTGTTAATGCTCTAAACCAAATTGTGAAAGCAGTATTTTCACCCACAGGTATTGCAGGGAAACGTCCTACTTTATCATATTGAATAGATACTTCAGGATTTTTTACTTCTCCTAAAGGCAGTAGTGGACTTCCATCAATAGCAACTAAATCAACAACGTCAAAATCAACGTCTGATAAAGTATCATTGCGTAAAACTTTAAACCAAACTTCTAAAGTCAGGTCATCTTCAACAGGAATAAATTCATAAACAATGACATTTACACCATTTCTAACAGTTAAACCGCCTACACTTTTGACATACTCCAGTTGAGTAGAGTTATAATTCATGTTGAATTTGACATCTTTAACAAGACAGTTACCAGTATTTTTCAAATTAATACTATAAACGACAATGTCACCTATATCAGGAACATGAGTGTAAGTAAAGGTATTACCGTTCTTGACCCATGTTTTATTATTGGAATGTCCAATATATTCCAATTCAGTTGAATTGAAAATTTCATCTATTGTCACATTAATAATAGGTTTGTCAGCAGTGTTATTGACAGTAATGTTGAATGCAACAGTATCATTAACATATACCACGTCAGTAGTATTTAATGCAATCTTATCCACATCTAATTTGTAGTTAATAATATCAAAGAGGAACAGACTTTGTGAAGTTGGTGAAATCATTGAACTGAAATCATATTCAATGACAGTACCGTTCACTTCCTTAATGAACTTTTCAGGCATTTTTGTTCCGTTAGCATATACAGTTTTATATAACTCTAAAACTTTTAAAACTACTGGATGATCACTGTTCCAGAAATCATGGTCTGAAAACTCGTGAACTGCCCTACTGAAATAATCCGGACGTGGAATCTTAACTAAATAATTCCATCTATTTTCATAGTCCCTATAAGCTTCAGGATAGAAATAGATTTCGTCATCCTCATGAGGAAATACATCCTCTTTAGAATTAAAGTAGGTATATACTAAAATTTTAAGATAATCCGCTATAGGTTCACCAGATATAACGTTAACCAGTCTTTCTAAGGAATCATCTTTAATTCCAACATTAGGGAATGAAGTATATCTTTCAACACACATTGCAAGATAAGTTGTATTTGTTTTACGTGTTGAATTACCTATTGAATCCCCAGGAGTAATTTTAATCAGTTCAGTAGGTTTTAAAACCACATCATTATTTATAAAAGTGGAATCATCTGATATACTGGTTAAGTAAGAGTATAAAGCTTCACCAGTATGTGCATCATTGTTCTTAAAGGTTGAACCAACAATTTGAGTATGAAGGGATGCGATTGCACCACCAAAATTAGTAGCATTGTTTTCTTCAAACAAGGAATTTTGAATGATTTTTTCTCCATTATCATACATGTAATCACTGGCAAATGCTCCACCGGCATAATAAGCATGATTTTTATAGAAATATGAATTGTTTACCAAACCGGTTTGAGAATCCCAAAAGACAGCTCCACCTTTGTTTGCATGGTTTAAAGTGAAATTTGAATTGTCAATAGTGGCAGGTACACTTAAACCTACAGCACCACCTAAATAGAATGCACTGTTATTTGTAAATGCTGATTTGTTAATAACGAGATTTGCCCCGTTAGCATTAATCGCACCACCTTGAGTTACTGCAGTGTTATTGATAAATTCTGAATTGAATATTGTACCGTCAGTACCTTTCCAGTGAATAGCACCGGCGTAAGACTCTGCATAATTGTATTCAAATTTACAATTTTCTACAGTTGAATCCTTACCGTCGATACTTAATGCTCCACCTTCAGCTGAACCATATCTGTTATATATCATATTCCATGTAAAATTGGAATTACTTATTTTGGCATTGGCACGAGTAAATTTAATAGCTCCCCCATAGGCCTTATCTTGTCCGGCATCTACAATATTATTGTAGAATAAGGAGTTATCCACAGTACCGTCAGCACCATCCCAACATATAGCTCCACCATTGGCGAAAGCATCATTCATGACGAAGTTGGAATTGTTTACGATTGCATTTTTTGCGAAACTAGCAACGTAAACAGCACCACCATGAGTAGCATTATTATAATTCAAATCAGTATTGTTTATAATTAAATTTTCTGTATTCAGGTTTACAGCACCACCTTCATTGGCAGCACTGTTATATTCAAATTTTGAGTTGTCAATAGTATTGTTTTTACTGTTAAAACTGACTCCACCACCGACAGTTGCACTATTGTAATAGAATTCGCTATTGTCAATAGTGTTGCCTTGTGCGTCAACTCTAATAGCTCCACCAAAACCATTTGCTTTATTCTTAGTGAATTTTGAAGAGCGAATGGTATTGTTAAGTGAGCCTTCAGGGTCAGGGAAATAATAACCTATAATAACCGCACCGGCATCATTGGCAGCGTCATTTGATTCAAATACTGAATTGTCGATTGTATTATTGCTTCCATAAATTTCTACAGCGCCCGCTTTATCATTAGCATGATTTTTGTAAAATTCGGAATCTTTTACAGTTACATTGTTGGTATTAATGTATACTGCTCCTGCATCTTTATTTGCAGTGTTCTGTGTGAATTTTGATTTTTCGATGACTAAATCAGGTTTAGTGACATATATTGCTCCACCATTATAAGTTACTGCACTATTTTCAGTGAATTCACAGTCGTCAATTTTACCACCGACTGCTTCCCAACATATTGCACCACCATTTCTGGCAGTGTTTTCATTGAACTTTGAGCCTTCAACTGTTCCGTTGGAACCTATCCAGTAAACAGCACCACCGCTGTCTCCATTATGTTTTGCAAAAGTGGAATCTGATACTTTAACATTATTTCCTGAAACATAAACAGCTGCACCGCTTCCGTAATTAACAACATTTTCACTGAAATCAGAGTTGTCAACTACATTGTTGTCATTGTAAACTGCAACTGCACCACCGTAATAGTCCGCAGTATTTTTACTGAAATCTGAATTGTTTACAAGACCATTACTGGCTGCCATAAATACAGCACCACCACAATAGCTAGCAGTATTATCATAGAATTTAGAACCGTTGATGATACAATCTGAAGATGCCATATGTACTGCACCACCATAATAGCTAGCACTATTATGATTGAATATGGAATTGTTTACAAGACAATTACTTGATTCCATGTATACTGCACCAGCATAATAGCTAGCAGTATTTTCATCAAAGGTACAATTGTCAATAGTATTGTATTTACCGTAAATGTCAATAGCACCACCATAATATAAAGCAGTATTATCTTTAAAGGTACAGTTATGAATCAGGTTTTTAACACCGTCCAAACAAACAGCACCACCAGCGTAAGGCTTTGAGTTACCTATAAAAGTGGAGTTATAAATTGAATTGTAACTGCCTCCAATATCAATAGCACCACCATAAGCGCTGGCGTAATTGTTTATGAATTTACAGTTGTCAAATATATTTTTATAACCTCTTATGTAAACGGCTCCACCATAGGAACCCTTATTTTCCTCAAAGGTACAGTCATTTATCTTACAGTAATTACCATCAATGTAAAGCATTGATTCAGTGTTACCATTTACAAAAGTAATATTATTCAATATAACATTACTAGCGGTATTATTAATGTAGAGTGACATTGCTTGATTTTCACCGCTGATGTTATGGCCATTACCGTTGATTGTAATGGAACTTGAAACAGTTATGTTTACTATATCATCAGGACCGGAATATGCATAATTCTTATCAAGAGTGATTATGCCTCCAGGATTTGAATTAATCAGACCCTGCAATTCCGTATAGTTTCCAACTTCTCCGGCCTTAAGAGTTTCATGAGAATCAGTTGCACTTAACTTAAAATTGCCGTCATCAGAATTATCTGCCAATGCATAGCTATCGCTATCCATCATTAATTTCCCATTTTCAGTTCCAACCAAAGTATTATCTCCAGCTGAAACTACATTGATGAGCAACATCAATGCTAAAATTATTAATAAAATTTTTCCTAGTCTGTTTAATTTCATTAATTTCCCTCTAAATGAGAACAAATAAAATATAAACCAATCAAATAATATAAATTAAATTTATTTAAAGCCAATTTCATCCTAATAAATAATACCATCAACCATTATCGTGCAAATAACAACAAGAAATAACCGGTTTATACAATTACCCTCACTATCCAAAAGCACTAGGCCGAATAATACCAATCATTCAAATTAAATTAAACTTTGACATTTGATTTTCATTTATTTAGATTTTATTTAACTCAATAAATCTTAAAGTATATTATATACTGATCAATCAAATTAAAAATTTTTAACCAACCAGCATCACTAGTTTATTTTACTAAACATATCATTCAATACAATAAAAATATTATGAAATAATATCAATATTGTATACACATATTTATTTTTTAAGTCATATTTAAATATAATCATAAAAATCATCTAATTTTTTGAAAAAAAATGAATAAAAAATAAAAAATTATAATTAAAAAATATAAAATTTAATAAAATAATGAATAAAAAAAATAAAATTTTTTTAAAAAATAGTCATTAAACAATCAAAATCAACAGATTTTATTAAAAAATATTCATTTTTTTAGAATAATATCGTAACAATCAGTATTTAAAAAAGTCGGCATGGGATATAACTATGAATAAAATAGTATACATTTTATGAACATGAAAAAATTAATGCAAAAAAATTAAAAATTATTCATCCAGAAAATTAAAAAAAAAAAATGAGTTAATACTCATCTTTTAATTGTAATTTTATTTGATACTGTCAGTTTACCATAGGCTGTCTTAATGGTGTATTTACCAACCTTAAGTTTTTTAGTTACTTTTAGAGTTGCAATTCCTTTGCTGTTTGTCTTGATTTTATAGGTCTTGCCGCTGAACTTGAATGTAACCTTCTTGTTTTTGAGGATTTTGCCATTAGTGTTTAAAAGCTTGGCTGTGAACTTGACAGTCTTTCCTTTTTTAACTGCAATGTTTTTGGTAACCAATGTTGTCCTGACAGTCAGTTTGCTTGATACCTTAAAATCTTTGTAAATAGCTGTTATTGTATATTTACCAGGTTTTGAGGTGATTTTTAAAGTTGCATAACCATTAACTGCTTTAACTGACTTTGTAGATGATCCGACTTTGACAGTTATCTTTACGCCGTTTGCAGCGTTTCCATTGTCATCAAGCACCTTGACCTTGTAGGTGTTACCTGCACCATAATACATTGTAATAGCCTTATTTTCACTTAAACGAGGCATTACGTTAATGTTGTGGGCTTTGACCTCACCTGTTGAAGGATTAGTCACTTTAACAACATGATTTCCAACACCCAAATCAATGTTTAGAGTTGCAATGCCCTGTCTGTCGGTTAAAACCTGCTTTTCGATGCCGTCTATTTCGAAATTGACATTTCTTTCACCCAGTGCTTTAGCATAACTGTCGATAAGGCTAACTGAGTAAGGTGCATTGTATGTGTAGATGCTTTCTATCGGAAGTGTTATTGATGATTTTATGATTACTTCACACTGCATTTGTGAAGGCATGTATCCGTCCTCGCCGTCAAAGCTGAATGTTATATCATATGTTCCAACACTCAAATCAACAGGTATTGATGCAGCGCCTTTTTGTGTAATGACACTGTACTCATTGCCGTTAAGAGTGTATCTTATGGTTTTTCCTGAAAGCAGATTACCGTTTGAATCTTTGAGTTTTATAATGTATCTTGAACTGCTTCCATAATATGCAATAAAGTCTTCTGCCACAATTTCAGTGTCAATTACGCTGATTGAAAAGCTTGTCGGAGATGATATGAAAATGTAGTCATCATCGTTTAGATAAACATCAACGTCGTACTCACCTTCATCGAGATTGTTCAGTTTTAAAGTGTCTTTTGAGTTTAATGTATGGTTTTCACCGTTTACGCTTACAATCAAATCGACTTCAACATCCTTTGAAAGGACTGCAGTTATTTCAGCTGACCTTCCTGACTTTTTGACATTGATTGTGGATGAAAGTATTGTCCTGACCTTGATAGTGTTGATGCTTTCAACAGGCAGATAGATATCATCTCCGTCAAAAGTGGCTGTTATATTATAGTTTCCGCCTGATAGATTAACTGATAGACCTGCTTCACCATCCTCATCAGTTATGACTTCATATTCCTTATTGTTCAAGTTCAGCCTGACAGTTTTTCCTGCAATCGGCCTGTAGTTGGAATTGACCAGGCGTATGAGGAATATTTCACTACTGTTTTCATATGTTTCTATATCATATGAGATTATTCTTGGCTGAACAACACTGACTGTGAACTCATCGGTGATTGCATCCATATAGTATGCATCATCATCCATAGTTGCAGTTACTTCATAATCTCCGTTTTCCAGATTATCGAGTTTAAGTGTTGCCCTACCGTCTTTTGTCTCAACAACAGCAATTTTGCCGTTAACATCAAATGTGATGTTGACATTAACATCCCCTGATAATGTGACAGTGATTTCAGCTGATTTTCCTGCATTTACAATGTCCATTGTGGATGTAAGAGAGGTTTTTACCTTAATCATGTTTGATGAGGATGCAGGAAGGTATGTATCATCTCCTTCAAATGTGGATATTATTTCATATTCGCCTCCTGCAAGGTCAATGTTAATTTCAGCTTCACCGTTGCTGTCTGTAATAGCAGTGTATGTGTTGCCGTTGATCTTGAATTTGATATTTTTGTTTGAAATGGCCTGATTTTTGCCATCAACCAGTCTGATTGAATATGCAACATTGCTTTTTTCAAGGGTTGTGAAATCATCTGCGATTATCTTTGCCTGTATGACATCTATTGTGAAGTTGTCATATGTGTTTGATATTACATAGTCATCGTCATTGAGATATACGCCTATTTCGTATTCCCCATGTTCCAGTTCATTGAGTTTTAATGTAGCCTTCCCGTTTTGTGCCTGGACAATCTGGTTTTTGTTATTTACACTGACTGTCAAATTTGCATTCACATTTTTGGAAAGAGAGATTTCCACGGTTGCATTGTTTTTATCTTTGGAGATGCTGATTTGTGCAGTAAGCAAATTCTTTACATTTATGGCATTTGAACTTATGACTGACATGTATTCATCGTCACCTTCAAATATTGCTGAGACGTCATATTTTCCGGCTGTAAGATTAATGATTATTGTTGCATCCCCGTTAGCGTCAGTTACAACTTCTAAATCTTCTCCGTTAAGATTGAATTTAACCAGTCTTGATGAAATAGGGCTGTTTTTATCATCAACCAGTTTGATTGAATATTTTGCCATGCTGTGTTCAAATGTTGTCATATCCTGTGAAACGAATCTTGGCTGGGTAACTGTTATTGCAAATTCTTTATCTGCTTCGCCGTAGTAACGGTCGCTGTTTGAAATGCTGATTTTTATATCATATTCTCCGTTTGCAAGATTATAGTCAAGACGGGTTTTTCCGTTTTGCAGATTATATCTGTAAACCTTACCTTCAAGCATAACCTCAATGCTTTCGTTGATAGGCTGTGAAGCCTGAACAGTTACTGTTGCAGTGGTTGAATGGATAGCAACTGAAATGTCAAGGTCGACTTCAACTTTTGTTACATCAACATTGACACTTGATGAGGATTTTACATATCCTGAAGCCTCAAATGCTGCTGACACTTTGCTTATTCCCTGAGAGTATTTGTGCTCGAATTTGGCGATGCCGTCTGTTACATTTACAGTGTAATCTGTACCGTTGAGAGTGAATGTTACTGTACCTGAATTAATCTTATTTCCGGACTCGTCAAGAACTGTAGCTATTACTGTAACCGGATTATAGTCTCCATAGTCAACAGCTAAATCAATTGTGCTTTTGATTTCGCTTAAAACTGTAAATGCCTTAATGCAGAAGAGATATGAACCTTTGGTGTCAGTCCAGACATCAGGATATTGATTGGAATTGTAAAATGAAATTCCTTCTCTAAATGATGAGTTTCTCACAACCTGGTCTGCATCGGTTTTTAAAACTGCAAATGTGTTGCCCTTCATGTTGGTCATTTTGAAGGCTACCTCAAATGTGTCGTCCTTTTTCAACTGGATGACCTTGTCGAGATTTATTGTATAATATCCCTGCCCGGTTGTTGCAGACTGATTGTGTACCAGTTCACCGTTTAAGTATATGGATACTTCATATTCTGTGTCCTGCATGAAATATGTGGAAACTGCAGCAAGATATTCATCGTCTGTTGCCCTGAAAACGTTTTTAAATGCCACACCATTGGAAAATTGGCGGTTGCTTGTGGCTCCTGCATAATCATACTGGTAGTTCTTGTCAAATCTTATTGTATCATTCATTATGAATGCGAATAGTCTAGGTAGTGAGGAGAACTGCATTGAATTGTACTTGATATAGTTCATTGCATTAGTGTAGTATGAAACATAGAAATAACCTTTGTTTTTACCGATTGGCCCCCAGCTATTCTTTACAATCCATGCTCCGTCACCAGGAGGTGTTACTTTAAAATTGTCCTTTGAGTAAGTGTCATCCCAGCCGACAATGGTGACTGCATGGTTTTCATGATATTCATCGCCCTTGTCAAAGTAATATGTATTGTTGTAGTTGTCTCCGTAGTCATAGTCCCAGTATAAACCTGTACCTACGGCTCCGTATCTCATTACGGCCTCTTTTATTACAGAGAGATAGTTTGTAGAGTTAACCTGGATGAACACTGCATTTTGAACATGCATAAGGCTGTTGAGAACAGGTGATATTTTTGAGTTGTCATCATAGGGATCTATGCTTTCATCAATCGGACCAAGCCAGCTTACAAGATAACCTATTGAATTGTAGAGGTTTCCCCCTTCCTCAGTGGTTGAAAGACCATAGTCTGAGTAAATCTTATTGAGGTTTACAAGATTGTTTTCTGAAAAGTCATATTTAACACCTGTCGCCTTGGCAACTGCAGCTTCAAGAACTGCCATTGCTGTAAATGCCCAGCAGTAGCCTGCATCTCCCTGGTTCTTGACTGATGTGACATAATCTTTGTCAGCTGAGTTGTATCTTTCAGGAATCACACCGTTGAATGAGTAATCACCTTTCATAAGAGTATAGTTTTTATCTCCTATGAAAAATTCGGCATTATCTGTTGAGTATACGTCCAGTGAGGATAAATCTATATGGGAATTGTCTGATGCCATCATATACATGTCCAGACCTGTTTTTGCATCGTTTTTGCTGAAGCTATTTGATGTGAAATCTGTGATTTTAACAGTGTTGAGATATAATGCTCCGCCTTTATCTGCAATGTTTCCTGTAAACTGTGAGTTTTCAAGTGAAAGGGTTCCGTAAAGCTGATAGACTGCCCCTCCGTTGAATGTGCTGGCACTGTTTTTAACAATTACATTGTTCAGGCTTGAGTTTCCCATAAGTGTTGTGAGTGCCGCTCCGAACCTTGCATGTGAATCAGTAATGTTAGTGTTTTTAACTGAAAGTTCAGATGATTCTGAAAAGAGTGCTGCACCTATTCCGTCTGTTGATGACTTTTCAATGCTGCATCCTGATACTTTAACATCACTTAACTGATTAACATTGATGGCTCCTCCTGATGCTTCCGCATAATTGTTAATGAAACTGGATGAGGTTATCTCTGCAGTGCCTTTTTCTATATCTATTGCTCCTCCTGTTGAAGATGCAGTGTTGTTTTCAAAACAGGAATCTGATACAGTAAGTTTGGAGTTTTGTGAATATATTGCAGCTCCTGATTTTGTAAGGGAATTCTTTTTGTAGTTATTGGAGAATGTTGAATTTATTACATTTACTGTTGAGTATAGTGAATATATTGCTCCTCCCACATCTCTTGCGCCATTATATTCAAAAAATGAGTTTCTGATTGTTGAATTTGCATTGTCAAGCCATATGGCTCCGCCGTCATCATATGCGCCGTTGTTTGAGAAAATTGAATCTTCGACATTCAGGCTGCCGCTGTTCATGTAGATGGCTCCACCGGAATATGTGGCGGTGCATCCTGTAAATGTACAGTTATTAATGTTGATTATGCTGTAATATCCGTTCATGCTGCGGATAAAACCGTATTCATAAACATAAAATGGATTTTTCATATCAAAAATAGTATTTGAAGCTGTAAAATCATCCCTTGCCTCAAAATGCATGCTTAAAAATGTAATGCCTGAAACGTCAAAGTTCTTGCCTGCAATTATGTTGGGCTGGTTGTTGAAAAGTGAAGATGAAATAACTGTTTTTAGAGGGTTTTCACCATAAATGGAACAGTTTTCCAGTACAACACCGTCCAGTTTTACATCATACTGGCCTTCAGCAACATGAATGTTGGTGTTGCTCTTCAATCTTGACGGATTTATTGTATTGTACGGATTGAGTTTGGATCCGTCACCGTCGACACCTGCTGATGCATCGAAATACACATCAGTCCTGACGTTATTGTCTATGGAAATTAAATCGTCCTGCGAAGTATCATTTAACAAGTCCGTTTGATTTTCATTTGCAAAGCTTCCGGGAATTATCAATAAAAATATTAACAAAAACGCCGAAATCGCAAAAATTTTATTTAAATGTTTAACCATATCAATTCCCCAAATCATAAAGGATTAAATCCTATTTATATGAATAAGTATATGTCTTTTATTTTATAAAAAGTTATAATTTAAAAATGGGCACTTTCAAGAACTTAAGTGATTTTTAGTAAAACGCATTGTCTTCATCCCAATACTTCAGTTTCAAATCGAATCT
>NZ_SUTM01000011.1 GCF_015062935.1 Methanobrevibacter sp.
ATTTACACCGTATGATAAACAAGGCGGCTTCTGGTGAACCAGTCGCTTATGGTGTTTGGTGTGGTGTTGCTGGTGCTATTGCATACATAGTTATGTCTTTAGGTATGATGCCTTTAGTAGCTATTGCAATGGGTGCTTGTGTCGCTGCTTTTGTTCACGCTATTTATACTGTTACATCCCACATGGGAAGGATTGTTGGACAATCCCAATTTGAACAACCATTATTTATGGATGTATTGACTCAATCTTTAGGACCTATTGTAGGTCACGGATTTATAACTAGTTTTTGTATTGTCGGAATTTCTTACTTAATGACCATTCCATTAGGATTTAGTGATCCTTTACACGTATTCCCATTACCACTCTTAGCAATGCTTTGGGGTATTGCTTTAGGTGCTATCGGTTCTTCAACCGGGGACGTTCACTATGGTGCAGAAAGTGAGTATCAAAAATTCGAATTTGGTGGAGGTACCCCTGTAGCTATTCAAGGGGATATTGTTACTAAAGCTCCATTAGGTGCTAAAAACTCTATGGATGTAGTAAACTTCTGTGCTAAATTCGGTGGACCATTAACTGGTTTCTGTTTCGGTCTCGTTGTATTCTTTAGTTTCTGGAATACAGTAGTATTTGGAGTATATGGTGGTATTATTGTAGGTATTATAATAATTATCTTATTAATTATCATGGATAATTATTTAGAAGTATTTGCAAGAAACAAATATGGACCATATGAGGAAGAATAAGGAGGTTTCGATTATGGATCCAATTACTTTAATTTTATTCATCGCAATAGGCGGTATTATGATTGGTGCAGGTGTGCACTTTATTCCTGTAGGAGGAGCTCCTGCAGCTATGGCAACAGCTACTGGTGTAGGTACAGGTACTGCTATGTTAGCTGCTGGTGCTGGTTTAACAGGTCTTATTACTGCTGCAACTATGACAGGTGAACCATTCTATATAGTAGGTATAGGTGGTGCTATTGGTGCTATGATCATGATGGGTATTACTATGCTCATTGCTAACTTAATCTACATCTTCGGTGTAGGTATTGTTCCTGCTGCATCAAAAGTACCTGTAGACTGGATTACCAAACGTAATCAAGAAGCATACAAAACCCCTGGTACTGAAGGTCACGGTGTACCATTAACTTCATTTGTAAGTGGTCTTATCGGAGGACTTCTTGGTGGTTTTGGTGGTGGATTAGTCTACTACGGAATTTACAATGCTGTACAAGACAGTACTTTTGTAACTGACCCGGCTGTAAGTATCGGTTTAGCTGCTATTTTAGGTGTAGGTGTGTTCTTTATCAACTCTGTAATCGCTTCATACAACATCGGTGGTACCATCGAAGGTATGCACGATCCAAAATTCAAAAGAATTGGAACTGGAGCTATTGCATGTGCTATCGCATCTATCGTTGTCGGAATCTTTTGTATTATTTTAACTGGAGGTATTTAAAATGTCTGCTGGTGGAAGTGCTGATGGTGCAGCTGCAGGTGCAGTAAGTTCAACAATGTTACTCGCTTTAGGTATTGTTGGAGGATTACTCGCAATTTATCTCACTGGATTTTTAGGCGACATGGGATCAGTTATTGCAGGTCTCGGTGCTGTTTGTGCTATCGTATGGGGATCAGACGCTATTCGTAGAGTAGCAAGTTACGGTTTAGGTACTGGTGTACCATCTATCGGTTACATGTCCTTATCCGTTGGTGTTATCTCTGCTTTAGCAGGTATCAGTCTAGCAACTATCTTAAAAATGGCTCTTATCGGACCAATCGCAGCTTTCGTAATTGCTGTTATTATTGGTGCTATTATTGCATTAGTTGCTACTAAAATTGTAGGAATGAAAATACCTATTATGCTTCAATGTACCATTGAAATTGCTGGTGCAGCAACTTTAGCAGTTCTTGCATTCTCAGTTGCAATTGCAGGTTCTTACGATATGACTGCAATTTATGAAAATGTTGTAGCAACTGGTTTCATTGCTGTATTATTTATCTTATGTACTATGGCTATCCAACATCCATTCAACGCATGTTTAGGACCAAACGAAGATCAAGTAAGAACTTTAAAATGTGCAGCATCTACTGCATTCTTATCTATGACTTTAGTAGGTCTCATGTCTGTAACTTCAGGTGGATTAGGTTGGTTCATTGTATTCATCGTAGGTTTAATTGGTTGGATTATCTCATTCAGAGCTTTCGTATTAGCTTCAATGAACGATGCTGCTTCAACCAAATGGGCTGGATTATGGCCTAAAGTTGAAAATTAGATTAGGAGGAATTAAATATGGCTCAAATGTTACCTATGGTACAAATTGTACCTGAAATGAATTTCGCATATGACCCTGTCACAGGGCTTTTAAGTTCATCTTTAGGTTCAGGAATTGTTCTCCTATCTATGGATGATGTAAACGAACAAGTAGCAAAAGTGGAATTAGCTGCTGATGAATTAATGGCTTCATTAGATCCATACACAAGTCCTGTTGGTTCCTACCCTGGAAGGGAAGGTTCTTACATTACTGCAGGATTATTAACTAACATGGTATACGGATTCTTATTAGCTACATTCATTATATTTGCTGCATTACCTATATTACAAGTATTGGGGGTTTTATAGATGGCTGATAAAAAAGCTCCTGCAGACGGCTGGCCGGTTATCAGTGGAGACTACATTGTCGGTGATCCAGAAAGCCCAGTTGCAGTAACAACTTTAGCTTCTCACATTGAAGCTGAACTTTCTGGAGCAGCTATTGCAGGTCCATGTAAAACAGAAAACTTAGGAATAGAAAAAGTAGTTGCTAATATTATTTCCAACCCTAATATTCGTTTCTTAATATTAGCTGGTGCTGAAGTGCAAGGTCACATTACCGGTCAAAGTTTTAAAGCTTTACACGAAAACGGTGCAGACCCTGACAAAAAGAAAATTATTGGAGCAACCGGTGCTATTCCTTTCGTAGAAAATGTTCCACTTGACGGTGTTGAAAGATTCCAACAACAATTAGAAATTGTTGATTTAATCGACACAGAAGATATTGGAGCAATTCAATCAAAAATCAATGAATGTGTAGAAAAAGATCCAGGTGCTTTTGAAGAAGAAGCTATGGTCATTTCCGTTGATGATGACGGTGGTGAAGAAGAAGAAGGAGAAGCAGTAAAAGTTGTTTCTGCTGAAACTGCACTCATTGAAGCAAGAATTAGGGATATAAACACAAAAATCGACATGGTCGGTGCTGTCCAAAAAAATATGGCAGGTAATTATTCTGGTAAAGTACAAGGTATAATGATTGGATTAGCTTTTACTTTAATAATTGGAGTTTTATTCTTGATTTAAGGAGGATATGAATATGGTACAAATTTCAAACAAACCAAATATTAATGGGATGAAAACTGCAGCAGACGATGCTGAATACAGTTCAAAACTCCTTGCAAGAGAAGGTAAACTATTCGCAGGTTTACTTGCAACAAGATTTAAAGGTTTTGCTTATGGTGCTTGCATTGCATTACTTTTAATCGTAATTATTCCTTTTATTGCAAAAGCATTAGGATTCTAAAGAGGTGTTATTTATGAGTGAAGGAGATTCAATACCTCAAGTAATGGTTTCCTCAGATGATTTCAATCAAATTGTTGCAAAATTAGATGATGCAGAAGAAAAAGTTGATTTCACTGTTGGGGAATACTATCAACGTTTAGGCCAACAAAATGGTAGAGATGTTGGTATTTTATATGGTATTATAATTGGATTAATTATATTAATTGTAGCTATTAAATTCGGTATAGCTTCAATGTTATCTGCCTTATTATAGGAGGTTTATATTTATGTTAAGATTTGATAAAGAACAACTTGTCGTGGATATTGCTGGCGTAAAAATGGGAGGACAACCTGGTGAATACCCTACTGTTTTAGCTGGAACAATCTTTTACGGCGGACACAATATTATTAGTGATGAAAAAGAAGGTATCTTTGATAAAGATGCTGCTGAAGAAAGAGTTAAAACTATGGAAGAAATGTCTGACGTTACCGGAAACCCTTGTGTTGTACAAACTTTCGGTGCTACTCCAGAAGCTATGGTAAAATACTTAGAATTTGTTGGAGACATCTGTGACAAACCTTTCCTTATAGATTCAACTGCAGCTGCTGCTAAAATTGCAGGTGTAGAATATGTTCAAGAAGTTGGATTAACTGATAGAGCTGTTTACAACTCTTTAAGTATGGCTGCAGAACCTGCTGAAATCGAAGCTGTTAAAAACTCTGATATCGACGCATCCATTCTCTTAGGTTTCAACCCAATGAAACCGGGTGTAGAAGGAAAAATCGAAATCTGGGAAACTGGTGGAGATGTAATCGATCAAGGTATTCTTGAAATGGCTGACGAATGTGGTATTACTAAACCATGGATGGATGTAGCAGTTACTCCATTAGGTCAAGGTGCAGGACCTGCTGTAAGAACTTCTTACGCAGTTAAAGCTAAATGGGGATACCCAGTAGGATCTGGTATTCACAACGTACCATCCGCATGGGACTGGTTAAGAGGATACAAAAAAGAACACAAAGAAGCTTGGCCTGTTTGTGATATTGGTTCCAATATCGTTCAACAAATGGCTGGTGGGGACTTTGTACTCTTCGGACCAATCGAAAACGCAAGACTTGCATTCCCTGCATGTGGTATGGCAGATATCATGATTGCTGAAGCAGCAAAAGATATCGGTACCGAACCTATTGAAGACCACCCAATTAACAACTTATTATAAACACAAAGGGTCCCGATTAGATGATTCATTTCATCTAATCTTTTTTTTTTAAATTTTTTTCTATTTTTGAACTATTTATCGCACTTTTTTTCACGGATTTTTTTAAAAAAATTTATATTGCTATAAAAAGATATTATTACTTAATTATAATTGAGGTTATAAAATGTCTTTTTTAAGTAAAATTTTTAATAAAGGTCCCAAACCTATTATTGCTCATTCAAAAGAAGGTAATTTAGCTTCTTTAAGAGCTCAAAAGGCAGGTCCTGCAAGTCCAGGTGCTGTTCAAAAACCTGATACTTTTTATGTAACTGCTTCTGTAGAACTGGGAAACACTACCACAAAATGTATTGTAATGGCAACTAACTTAAACACTAGTGAGTCTTATTTGCTTAATAAAACAGTTAAAATGACTCGTGATATTAGGCCGCCTAAACCATCTGAAGATGTATTCGGTAAAACAGTTTGGGGTATTGAACTTTCTAAAGAAGCTGTAACTGAATTGATTAGGGATACAGTTTTAGAGGCTTTAAAGAAATGTCATGTTGATAAAGATGAAGATTTGGATTTCGTTGTTAGATCAACAGGTGTAACTGCTGGTTTTGCAACTGCAGAAGAAGCTGGTCAACTTATTATTGCACTTGCTGACGGATGTCTTGAGGCGGATATTCCTCCTCGTAAAATGTCTCCTGCAATGAGTATTTCACAACTTCCTGAAAGATTGCAAAGACATTCCCTTTTGGAAAATATCATGTTTGATGGAGCTGTTGTTAGTGTAGTTCCTCCTGAAGGAAAAGAAACTGTAGCAAATGAAATGGAAGGGGAGCTTGTTACTGCAGGAATTAAATTAGGTGCTAAATGGACTGAAGTTGATTACAGAAACCCTTGTGTGTCTCTGGATTTCGGTTCAACTTTGGCTGGACGTATTGTTAATGACAATGAACCATATGCTAACACTGTTGGAAACTTTTTAGGTCTGGCTGGTGTTGTAAGCGACTCTTTAGCTAGAGGTTCAGGTCAGATTGATAAGAAAAACGGTGCTGCTTTAGATTTGTACTCTGAAAAAGCAATGAAAAAAGCTGACCATAAAAAAGCTGAAGCCAACGCTTTGGAAGCACATAAACTAATCAATATTACAAAAGTTCCGATGGATGTTGAAAGATTCGGTACTGTTCCTGTAAATCCTGTAGCTGCTGAAAAAGCAGGTACCACTTTAATTGGGTGTGATGTAGGATTTAATGGGGATAAACTTCCTGAATTGATGGAATTGGGTGCACAGTTCTATGATGCTGACGGCCTTCCAACTTTACTTTCCACACTGGACTATGTAAGTACCAATATTGTTAAAAGGGTTTTGGATGTTGCATTTGCTGAAAATGTCATTGTTCCAGGTTCCGCTTTAGGTATTACTGGTAGGGCTGGTATAACTGGACGCAAACCGGAATTGATTTTAGAAGCCGTTCAGGATAAATTTGAAAATGTTGTATTTGTCGAAGACGGTCTTGCATTAGGTTCAGCAATTATGGCTCGTTGTATGAATTCAATGGGTACTCCAAAAGTTCCTATTGGTGGTAAACAAGGTGGAAGATGCATCCTTAAAGACCGTATGAAAATGGCTGGCGGCAAATTCGCTTAAAATAATTGTGATTTTCATATGATTTATGCAATTTTGATGTCTGGAGGTATGGGAACTAGGCTTAAAGTTCCCTGTGAAAAACCTCTTTTCGAATTATGCGGTAAACCCTTAATTAAATATGTGCTTGATAATTTACAAGCATCTAAATTAATCGATAAAATCATTATTGCAGTTAGTCCACACACTCGTGAAACTACAAATTATTTAAATTCTTTAGATGGTGATTTTCAAATACTTGACACTTCAGGTGATGATTATTTAACTGATTTGTCTTATATTTTAGATTATTTTGAAAAACAGTCTAAAGATGATATTCTACTTTTTATAAATGCAGACTTACCTTTTATTTCTACAGAAACTATAGATTGTGTTTTAAATCATTACCTTAAATCTGATAAGGATGCATTATCAACATTGGTTCCGGTTGAAATTTTTAAGGAGTTGGGTTTACAATATTCCTATGAATTTAACGGTCTGGTTCCTTCAGGTTTGAATGTTTTGCGAAGCGTCAATATCGTTCAGGACGAAGATCAGCTGATTATTCCAAAAGTGGAATTGGCGTTAAATATCAATACGCTACTGGATAGCAAAGTTGCAGAGAAATACTATAACAGATATTATATTTAAATATGATGAAATTAAATATTTATATAATTAAATTTATTTTTATCAGGTGATTTAATGGAAAATAAACAACAAATGCCTAAAAGAGAAGAAAAATTATGGAGTGAAATTAAAAATTATCAGGTAGCTACTAATAATGCACGTATCCTTGGTGTTTTAGACGAATTAATTATCAACGAAAAAACAGGTAAAATTGTTGATATTGCTATCAGAGTAGAAAGTGACCGTAATATCCATGTTAAAGGTGCTAAAAGAAACGGTGACTTATTATTAGTTCCTTTCGCTAAAGTCGAAAAAGTCGGCGAATTCATTATTGTAACTGAATAATTTCAGTTATCCTCTTTTTTTATTTTTAATAATTTTTTTCAAAAAATACTTCCTGTTTTTAAATCAATTGTTAACTATTTATATTTAATAAATCATAATTATATTATTATAAAACAAATTCATATTTATTTTTAAGGTGATTATATGTTGCTTGAAATTGAAAATTTGGGAGTTGAAGTAGCTGGAAAAAGAGTCTTAAAAGACATTAACCTTTCTATTGCTGAAGGTGAAACTCATGTTCTTTTAGGACCTAACGGTGCTGGTAAAAGTACTTTATTCTTAACTATTTTAGGTTTCCCACAATATAAGGTTGTTCAAGGATCAATTAAATTTAAAGGTCAAGAGATTACTGGTTTAACTACTGCTGAACGTGTTAAATTAGGAATTGGTGTAAGTTTTCAAACACCTCCATCCATTAGAGGTGTGTCAGTAAGAGATTTATTAAAAATTATTTCTCATCAGGACATGGATGAAGATTTAAATCCTAGAATGCAAGAATTATCCAAACAACTTAAATTCAGCGATGAGTTCTTGGACAGGGATGTTAATTTAGGATTCTCTGGGGGAGAAGTAAAACGTTCTGAAATTTTACAATTGTTGGCTCAAATGCCTGATTTCACAATGTTTGATGAACCGGATTCTGGTGTGGATATTGAAAATGTCGAATTATTGGCTTCTGAAATTGGAACTTTATTGGATAAGGATAAACCACAACGTAGCAGAAAAAGAAGCGGTCTTTTAATTACTCATTTAGGTTATATTTTAAATTTTGTTAGTGCAGATAAAGCACATGTTTTAATTGATGGAGTAATTTCTTGTTCTGGAAATCCTTCAGAAATTTTAGAAGACGTTAGAAAAAATGGTTTTAATGGATGTGTTGAGTGTGCGCAATGTTTATAGTGATGCTGAAAGAGCAAAAGATAAAAAAGCAGCTTTAGGTGCAGATATTACTATTGAAAATTTTACTGATGAAACTGTCAATGCTTTGGACATGATTGACGATTTGGATGATTTAAGCAAACAGACCAAAAACGACCTTTTAAAAGTGGGTGTAGATACTGAAGAAAAAAACAGGTCAGGTTCATTTTTACAGGTTGATCAAAGTAATATTTTCACTAACAATAGCATGTCCGATTCAATTGAAGTAATGAATATGGCCATTGCATTGGAAAAATATAGCTGGCTGGAAGACTATCTTTGGAAAGTTGTCAAACCTGATGCTGATAAATACACAGCTAAAACTGCTTTAAACGAACAGGAAAACGGAGTTTTAAGTGGGTATTTTGTAAGGTCATTACCTGGAACCAAGGAAGTCATGCCTGTACAGGCATGTATGTTTATCAGTGATGAGGATATTATGCAAACTGCACACAATGTAATTATTGCTGAGGAAAACTCAGAATTGCATTTGATTACTGGATGTGCAACTGGTGACGATGTAGGTTCTGCAATGCACGTTGGTGTATCTGAAATGTACTTGAAACCAGGTTCAAAAATTACTTTTACAATGGTTCACAACTGGGCGGAACAAGTTGAAGTACGTCCTAGAACTGGTGTTAAATTAATGGATGATACTACTTATATCAATAATTACATTTTAACTAGTCCTGTAAGCACTATTCAATCATTCCCTACAGCTTACTGTGATGGTAAAAATTCAAGAGCTATTTTCCAAAGTATTCAAGGTGGTAAAAAAGATTCCATTATTGATGTTGGATCAAGAGTTCTTCTTAATGCTGAAGGTGCTAGAGGAGAAGTTATCTCAAGAGCTGTTGCTCAGGATGAATCTAAAATTTATGCAAGAGGTCATTTGGCAGGAACTGTGCCTGATGTTAAAGGTCATTTGGAATGTCATGGTTTAGTTTTATCCAATGACAGTTTTATTTATGCAGTTCCTGAACTTGAAGCCAGTTCTGCAAATCTCGAAATGTCTCACGAGGCTGCTGTCGGTAAAATTTCCGAAGAAGAAATCAACTATTTAACTTCTAGGGGAATTGACGAAGAAGATGCAGAATCCATGATTGTTAGAGGATTTTTAAATATGGATATAACAGGTCTTCCGGATGAATTGGCTGAGCAAACTCAAAGAATGATTGATATGAGCCTTGATGGAATGTAATTCCATCTATTCTCTCTTTTTTTCTCTTTTTTTTAAAAGTAATAATTTGATTTTTTATCGTATTACATCTTGTTTTATAGTATATAAACTTTTTGGCTTTAGTTTCTAAGTAAGCTTTATATTAATTATTAATGAAATATATTAATCAGTACATAATGTAATGCTGAGCTAGCTCATTACGTACATAAAATTGTGATTTTAAGGCGTGCCTAAAACTGTATGTCTTAAAAAAAAGATTTTAAAATTTTTTAAAAAACTTTAAAATTTGAATTTGAAAAATTAATATTTTTTAAATTCGCAAAAAAATATTTATAGAGGAGGAGAAACTCTATGGCTGATGATGTAAAAATTGTAATGTTTTGTTGCAACTGGTGTTCCTATGGAGGAGCAGACACAGCTGGTACTGCAAGGATGCAATACCCACCGAATATTAGAGTTATTCGTGTAATGTGTTCTGGAAGAATTGATCCACAATTTGTTTTAAAAGCATTTAAAGAAGGTGCAGACGGTGTATTCGTAGCTGGATGTCACATGGGTGACTGCCACTATGACGCTGGTAACTACAAATTAGATCGTAGAATGAGATTAATTTATAAATTAGTTGAAGATATGGGAATTGGAAAAGAAAGAGTTCACCACGACTGGATTTCCGCATCCGAAGGTGAAAAATTCTCTGAATCTGTTAAAATGATGGTTAACAGAATCAAAGAATTAGGTCCAGCTCCATTGAAAAAACAATTAGATGCTGAAGGATAAATTGGAGGGATTTTATATGGCAGATAAAGTAAAAATAGGAACTATGTGGTTAGGCGGATGTTCCGGTTGCCACTTATCCATTGCGGATTTCCACGAATCCTTAATTGATGTTATGGAATTCGCGGATTTCGAATTTTCCCCTGTACTCATGGATACTAAATATGATGAAGTACCTGAATTAGACATTATTATTGTCGAAGGTGGAATCAGAAACGACGAAAACAGAGAATTAGCTGAAATGTTAAACGAAAAAGCTAACATGGTTATTTCTTACGGAACCTGTGCTTGCTACGGTGGTATTCCAGGTCTTGGAAACTTATGGACCGTTGAAGAATTAGAAGAAGAAGCATACATTAATTCCGTATCTACTGTAAACCCTGAAGGAATTATTCCTCACGAAGATGTACCTCATCTCGAAAGCAGAGTAAGACCTTTAAGTGAATGTATGGATATTGACTTAATGATTCCAGGTTGCCCACCTCGTTCCGATGTTGTAGCTGAAGCTATTTTAACATTATTAAGAGGAGAAACAATTGAATTACCTTCAACCAACCTCTGTGAAGTATGTCCTAGAGAAAAACCACCTGCAGGTTTAGCTATGGACTTCATTAAAAGACAATTCGAATTAGGTTTACCAGAACCTGATTTATGTTTAATTACCCAAGGTTTAGTATGTATGGGTCCTGCAACAGTATCCTTATGTGGTGCTGAATGTCCTTCCATTGGTATCCAATGTAGAGGATGTTACGGTCCTACCGCTAAAGTATTAGACCAAGGAGCAAAAATGATCAGTGCGATTGCATCTGACTACGGTGTACAAGAAGATAAAACCGTTGACCCTGAAACTGTCGCAGATCAATTAGATGATATTGTAGGTACTTTCTACTCTTACACATTACCTGCAGCTTTAGTACCTATGAAAATGCAGAAAGGAGGAGAATAAAATGGTTAAACTTACTATGGAGCCTGTCACTCGTATTGAAGGACACGCAAAAATTACAGTACACCTCGATGATGCTGGAAATGTAGAAGAAACAAGATTACATGTTATGGAATTCAGAGGTTTTGAAAAATTCTTAACAGGCCGTCCTGTAGAAGAATTACCAAGATTAGTTCCAAGGATTTGTGGTATTTGTGATGTACAACACCACTTAGCAGCTGCTAAAGCAGTTGACCAAATTTTCGGATACGATGATTACGAAATCTTACCTGCAGCATACAGAATGAGAGAAATTATGAACTGGGGTTCATACATGCACTCCCACGCTCTTCATTTCTACTTCTTAGCAGCACCAGATTTAATCATTCCAAACGGAACTAGAAAAACCAGAAATGTTTTCCAAGTTATTAAAGATATGCCTGAAGTTGCACTTCAAGCTATTAACATCAGAAGAAACGGTTTAGAAATGGTTAGAAAAATCGGTGGTCGTCCTATTCACCCTACCTCATCCACCCCTGGTGGTATTTCTACCGAATTAGATGATGAAACTCAAAAAGACTTACTCGCAAGAGCTAAACAAAATGTTGAATTAGCACAAGCTACCTTAGATTTAGCTATCCCTGTATTTGAAGAAAACATTGACTTAATTTCTTCATTAGGTAACTTCGGTGACACCAGACACTGTGGTATCGTAAAACCTGACGGAACTTGGGATGTATATAACGGTAACGTAAGATTCAAAGACAAAGATGGAAGCGACCTCTTCGAATACAGAAACGAAGAATATGTTGACATCGTTGCTGAACACGTAAAACCTTACTCCTGGTTAAAATTCCCTTACATTAAAGAAATGGGATACCCAGAAGGTATTTACAGAGTAGCACCATTATCTAGGATCAATGTTTGTGACCAAATGCCTAAAGAAGCACCTCTCGCACAAGAAGCTCTTAAAGACTTCCGTGACGCTTTCGGATATGCTCAAGCACCATTATTATTCAACTATGCTAGACTTATTGAATTATTAGCATCTGCTGAATGTGCTGCTAATGCATTAGAAGAAGATTTATCTGGTCAAAAATTCCCAGATGAATTAGAAAGAACCGAAGGTGAAGGTGTAGGTATTGTTGAAGCTCCTCGTGGTACTTTAATCCACCACTATCAATCTGATGATAATGGATTATGTACTAAAGCTAACATTGTTGTAGCTACAATCCAAAACAACCCTGCAATGGAAATGGGTATTCACCAAGTAGCTAAAGATTACATCAAACCTGGTGTAGAAGTAGATGACAAAATCTTTAACTTAATGGAAATGGTTATCAGAGCTTACGACCCATGTTTATCTTGCGCTACCCACTCAATGGATAGTCAAATGAGATTAGCTGAAGTAGATATTGTAGACAGTGAAGGAAACCTCATTAAAAAATTCTAAATTTAAGGGGGTTTTTATAAATGATAGTATTTAATGAAGATGGCTGTATAAAATGTGGAGCTTGTGAAGGTACTTGCCCTACATCAGCTATTGAAGTAACACCTGACTCAATTGTTCATTGTGACACTTGTGGTGAAGAACCTAAATGTGCAGATGCTTGCCCTAACGGTGCATTAAAAGTTGAAGAATTCGAAATTGTTGACGGCGTAATGCAAGCAAGATTAGTATTCAACTCTGTATTATGTGATTCATGTGGTAAATGTGAAGAAGTTTGCCCACAAGAAACCATTAAAGTCACTGGAGCTAAATTGAAAGAAGTTGAAGGTTTCTGTGTAATGTGTCAAAAATGTGTTGACATTTGCCCAGTTGACGTAATCGGAATTCCTGGTGTAAAAGAACCTGCTGAATATGAATTAGATCTTAAAGGCAAAGGTCCTGTTTACATCAATGATTGTGTCGGATGTGGAACTTGTGTAGAACCTTGTCCTGTAAATGCAATCACTCTTGAAGAAGTAGGAAGCCCTATTACTGTAAATGATGATTGTATCAGATGCGGATTATGTTCCCAAACTTGTCCTTGGAATGCAATTTTCATTTCCGAGAAAAAACCTGTTAAACGTTCAAAAGAAATTACTTCATTCACTTTCGATTCAGCTAAATGTATCGGATGTAATACTTGTGTAGAAGCTTGTCCTGGAGACTTTATATCTGCTAACAGTGCTAGTTTAACTGTTGCAATCCCTAGCGTTTGTGCTGCATGTGGATTATGTGTAAAAGTCTGTCCTGTTGACGCTTTAGACATTGAAGTCGAATGGGGTGAAGGTGCTCCTGTAGATGCAGAAGGTATCGGAAGAGATGTCGAAAAATGTGATTTCATTGGTGCATGTGCTAATAAATGTCCTACTGAAGCAATCCGTGTAGTTACCAAAACTGGTATGTCCTGCCCTGCTTTAGTAGAAACTGACTCAGAACCATCTTTCGTAAGTTGTATTAGATGTGGAGCTTGTGCTTCCGTATGTTCCAACGATGCATTGAAAGTTGAAGCATATGAAGTAACTATTGATGGCGAACCTGTTTCAAGAGACAGGATTTCTTTCAACCCATCTAAATGTGACCAATGCGGAGATTGTATTGAAGCATGTCCTTATGACATGATTCACAAAACAGAAAATCCTAAATTACCAATTGCAGGATTCTGTACTTTATGTGGTCAATGTATTGAAGCATGTCCTGAAGACGCATTATGTTATAAATAGGTGTGATAACACGCACACCTTTTTATTTTCTTTTTTTTAAAAAAATTAGTTATATTTTATCCATTACTACTTTTCCATTAACGATTGTCATTATAGGCATTCCCATATATTCCCAACCATCAAATGGAGAGTATTCTGCTTTTGTTTTAAATTCTTCTATGTTGAATTTGCCTTTTCTTTTCAAATCGATCACTGTAAAATCAGCATCCATATTGATATCTATTTTACCCTTATTTTCAAGTCTGTATACTTTTGCGGCATTTTGTGACAGGATTTTAGGAATGATTTTTAAATCGATATTTCCATTGTTTACTTCAGTTAAAAGCAGAGGGACTACTGTTTCGAGATTTGGAATTCCTGGTGATGAGCTCCAGACTCCTTTTGTTTTGTCTTCAAGTGTGTGTGGGGCATGATCTGTTCCTATGATTGAATTTTCATCTAAATCGTTAATGTTGATGCTGTCCTGTTTTTCTCTTAGTGGGGGATTGGTTTTAATGAATGTTCCATATACATTGTATGCGGAATTGTCTAGCAGTAAATGGTGTGGTGTAAATTCCCAGCTTATAGGCTGATTTTTACTTGCACTTTTTAAGATATCTAATGATTTGCGGGAACTTAAATGGCATATATGCAATTTCAAATCATTGTCTCCGGCAAGTTGAATGGCCTGTTTTACGGACTCGTCTTCAGATGATGCAGGCCTTGCATAGCTATAGTCTATAGCTTCATTTTCTTCTTTTTCCTGTAATTTTTTTGTCTCATCACTAACAATGGATTGTTTTTCGCAATGAACTGCAACAAGGCCGTTGTATTTTGTTGTTTGATGCAATTTTCCCAGGTTTGAAAAGATTTCTTCCAGACTTTCATCACTTTCAAGGTCCATAAATACCTTAAATGAAATAGGATTTAATTCTACCATCTTTTCCATTTCTTCAAGGGTGTTATGTCCTGCCTGCAGTTCAAAATTAACAACGGATTTGTCTTTTGCAATTTTTATCTTTTCTTTCAGTGCTTCATAGGTATTTGTTTTAGGCACTGTGTTCGGCATATCTATAACTGTTGTAAATCCTCCATTGGCTGCACTCATGCTTCCTGTTTTAAAATCCTCTTTTTGGGTTAGTCCCGGGTCTCTAAAGTGTACGTGGGGATCAATGAAACCTGGTAGGATATAATTGTTTTTTATATCTATGTATTCATCTCCTTTTATGGGAGTTTTTGAGATTTCAACTATTTTTCCATTTTCAACCCCAATAAAAAATTCTCCAGTTCTATTGGCCATTTTACAATTTTTTATTACTAAATCCATTGTCTGTCCCCTTATTTTTAATGTTATTTTTATCTTTTTTTCTTTTAAAACATAAGTTTTTTTTAATTTAAGTGTTATATTTAATTTTATGTCTCAAGTTTCAAATATTCTTTCACGTGATATGGAATTTTTTTACAATGATTTGAATGAAAATTGTAATGTTTCTGATGCATCATCAGATATTAATTTGATAGCTGATTTTACTGAGTATAATCCTTTACATAATGGTCATTTTCATTGCATGAAAACTGCAAAACATATGTTTCCTGACTCATTATTTGTAGCTGTTGTGCCGGGTTTATTTGAACGAAGTGGTAGAGGTATTCCATATATATTGCCCAGGGAAGTTAGGGCTGAAATTGCAATTTCTGTTGGTGCTGATGTTGTGGTTGAGGGACCACCTATGGGGATAATGGGTTCCGGACAGTATTCATTATGCCTGTGCCGCATGTTCAAAGCATTGAATACCGATTATATTCCTAGAGGATACAAGCCTGTGGAAGGTATTGATGAAATATTGAAAAGAGTTAACTTGGGCCATCATGTTGCTTCAAAACCCTATAAGGTAGTCGACAGGACCACCAATGAAATTCTTTTAAAAGGCAAGCTGGAAGAGGATAACTATGTCATAACCTCTTTTGCAAACTCATTAAGTAAAATAGGATTTGACTTTAAGGATAAGTTTATTTTTGTAGAGCGTATAGGAGGTGTAAGTGGCACCCTTATTCGTGAAAGTATTCTTGAGGATAATTTTGATAATGTTTTGGACATGATGCCTCCTAAAACAATCGAGGTTTTGAAACGTGAGATAAAAAATGATTCAATCATTTATGGAATAAGAGATGCAGACCGTATTCTGGAAACTGCAAATCAGTATTCATTTGATGATCTTGCAGGTTTAAACCTGTTCAGCGATAAATTGGCACAAAGTATTGTTGAAAACAGGCCGTTTGATAATATTGATGAAATTGAGGATGCGATTTTACAGGGATTTTCAACTCATTTTCGCCAAAGGGTCCTAAGCGTCCTGGAAAATCCGATTCCTAAAAAATTAGTCTCACAGTATATAGATAAATATCCCTCAGTAATACGGATATTGGGATATAAGAATGATGATTGTTTGGAAAAATTTAAAAAAAAGATAAATAATGAAAATATTTCATTATTTAAACGCCAGTTATAACGTGGTTTACAACATTTTGTGGATTTTTAAGTGCGAATACTGCATCCATAAATGTTGGATATACAGAACCTAACATAAATAGGTATACTAGGTAATAAATTACAACTAAAATCACGAGAATCAATATTATTGTTAATAATATATCAACAACACCCATTGGTTCTTTTTCTTCTTGGTAATTTAAGTTGTGAATTCCTTTTTCATTTGGTTGGTCTTTTAGTTTTTCACCACTCATTTCCCTGGCGATTTCAGCTCTGATTCTAGCTTCCATTTCTTCAGGGGTTTCATTTCTAGGAATGGTTTTTTGTGGAACTTCTTCAACAACAGGTCTAGGTTTATATTCTTTTCTGGTTAAAGATCCATATTGAGCTTCGTCTTTTGCAAGTTGTTCTCCTAATGGAACTTCATTTTCTTCAAAGTACAAATCATCTAAATATTTTTCATATTTGTCTTCAAGTTCCTGTCTTGCGTGTGTTGTTGGAGGTTCATAATTATGATCTGGATATATATACTCTGGTTCTTCAGCAACTGGTTGTTGAGGAACTTCAGTCTGTGGAATGTATTCGTATTCAGTTTGAGGAACTTCCTGCACTTGTGGTGCTTCCTGTACTTGAGGTGCTTCTTGATAAATACTTTCATTATCACTGATATATGATGATTCGAGTCCTCCGCTGTATTCAATACTGTCTTTTATATTGTATGGGGAATCGTCACTAATAACTTTATATTCCTGAACAGGTTCTTCTTGAGCATATGGTATTTCATATTCTTCCTGTGGCTGGTAGATATTTTCTTCTTGTACCGGTTCGTTTTGCACAGGTTGCTGTTGGGTATTGTCCAGTCCGAGGCCGACAATTTTTTCCAGGCAATCTTTACAATAAACTTTTCCGGCAATTTCCAAACCACATTCTTTACAAATAGATTTTCCACATATTGCACAAATATCTGTTCCTTCTCTTTCTGGGTGATAATGACATTCCATAAGTATACACTCTCATTGATAAATTTTATTAATGATTATATTTATGATTTTTATTTATATATAAGTTTTCATAGTTTAGGAAGTTTTGTCAATAATTTTTTCAGCCACTATTTCTGATGCGATTAAATCATCAGTTGTTGCAAGGAAACTCCCTAAGCTTTCACTGTCTATTTTATATTCAATTGTTTCATTATTTATATTGCCTTTAACATAATTCTCATTATCAACTTCCAGTGAATCATATATTAAGGAAGCTGATTCGTTATATTTGTATTTTAATGTTAATGTTGATTTAATTTTCATTTTTTTCACATTTGCAAATTATATATTAATATTTTCAGTTGATGATATTTATCTTATTCCATGGATTTTATGGTAACCTTTATTAATAACTTAATTAATATATTTAAGTATTCTATATATTACGATATATAATTTTTATATAGCTATTTTCAAACTCAAATTTCATAGCTATTTTTTTCAATTGAACATGATTTTCATGTTATTTTTATTTCGGAGGAATTATAATGGTTCGTGCTTATACAAGAAGAGATTATATTAGAAAAACCCCAAACTCAAGAATCGTACAATATGATATGGGTAATTTAAAAGATGAATTTCCAGTAGCAGTAAGTTTAGCTGTTAAAAAACCAGCTCAAATTAGACACAATTCTTTAGAAGCTGCAAGGATTGCTTCTAACAGATTAATGCAAAGAGCTGCTGGTAGAATGGGTTACCACTTAAAATTAAGAGTATACCCTCACCAAATCGTAAGGGAAAACCCAATGGCAACCGGTGCAGGTGCGGATAGGGTACAAAGTGGTATGAGAAACGCTTTCGGTAAACCAATCAGTGTTGAAGCTATCGTTAAAAAAGATCAAAGAATCATCACTATTGACTGCCAAGAAAAGAACTTTGAACAAGCAAAAGTTGCATTAAAAAGAGCAGGTATGAAATTACCAGTTCCATGCAAAATCGTTGTTGACAAAGGCGAAGATTTAATTAAATAGATTTTTAATTAATTTCTTTTTCTACTCTTTTTTTTAACTTTTTTTTATTATCTCACTTTTTTTCAATTTTTATAATTAAATATTTAAACATTAAAATTAAAAATATTATACATATAATTGGTAATATTTTATAGGCTAATGTTGTCAATTTAATATAATTTTTAATCCAAGAGGTTATATGTTATGTATGTTGTAAAATTTGAGGACTTGAACAAGTCTGACATTGGAATTGCGGGCGGTAAAGGTGCTAATTTGGGTGAATTAACCCAAGCAGGTATTCCTGTGCCACCTGGTTTTGTAGTAACTGCGCAAGCTTATGAAAGATTTATGGATGAGGCTGGAATTAACGATCAAGTAATGGGAATCCTTGAAAAGATTGACATTAATGATACTAAAGCTCTTCAAGCTGCTGCTGAAGAAATTAAACAAATAATCATTGAAGCTCCTATTCCAGAAGATTTAGTACTTTTCATCCGTGAATACTATAATGAACTTTGTCAAAGAGTAGGTGAAGATGACACTGACGTTGCAATCAGGTCTTCCGCTACCGCAGAAGATTTACCTGAAGCTTCATTTGCAGGTCAACAAGATACATTTTTACACGTTTCAGGTGATGATGAAGTAATTGAATACATTAGAAAATGTTGGGCATCATTATTTGAAGCAAGAGCTATTTTTTACAGGGAAGAAAATAACTTCGAACACTCAAAAGTATACATTGCTGTTGTTGTTCAAAAAATGGCAAATGCAGACAAAGCTGGTGTAATGTTTACTGTAAACCCATCTACCGGTGAAGAAATTGCTTTAATTGAAGGATCATGGGGTCTTGGAGAAGCTGTTGTATCTGGAGACGTAACTCCTGATAACTATCAAGTTGATAAAAAAGATAATGAAATCATCAATGTCACAATCAGTGACAAAAAAGTAATGTACACCAACGATGAAAACGGAACAAGTGTAAAAGTTGATGTTCCTGAAGATTTAAGAAACGAAAGAGTATTGTCTGACGAAGAACTCATCGAATTAACCGAAATGGGTAAAAGAGTTCAAGCTCATTATGGAGAACCTATGGATACCGAATGGGCTTTTGAAAGAGAAAACTTATTCTTATTACAAGCAAGACCTATTACTACTTTAGGAGATGTTAAAGAAGAAGCAGATGACTCTCCTTCTGATGTTGGAGATGTTCTTGTAAGAGGTCTGGGAGCAAGTCCTGGAATGGCAACCGGTAAAGTAAAAATCGTTTTCGACATCGATGAATTGGATAAAATCCAAGATGGCGACATCATGGTTACAACCATGACCACCCCGGATATGGTTCCAGCTATGAGAAGAGCAAGCGGTATTGTCACCGATGAAGGTGGAGTAACCTGTCACGCATCCATCATTTCCCGTGAACTTGGAATTCCTTGTGTTGTAGGAACAGGTAATGCTACAGCTACCCTGGAAGAAAATACTGGTGTTACTTTAGATGGTAAAAAAGGATTAGTATTTGAAGGAATCTCTCAAACTAAAGAAGAAGCTCCAGCAGTAGCAAATGTTGAAGCAGCTCCAATCATTACTGTCACTGAAGTAAAAGCTAATGTAAGTATGCCTGAAGCAGCAGAAAGAGCAGCTGCAACCGGTGCTGACGGTGTCGGACTTTTAAGAACCGAACACTTAATGTTAACCTCAGGTGTTCACCCAGGTAAATTCATTGCAGATGGAAGAGAAGATGAATTAATTGATACAATCGCAGACAATGTTCAGATTGTAGCAGATGCATTCTATCCAAAACCTGTATGGTACAGAACTTTAGATGCTCCAACAGATGAATTCATCACATTGGAAGGTGGGGAAAATGAACCTAGAGAACACAATCCAATGCTTGGTTGGAGAGGTATCAGAAGGGAACTTGACCAACCTGAAATCCTCAAATGTGAATTCAAAGCTATTAAGAAATTACACGAAAAAGGTTACACTAACATTGGAATCATGATTCCATTATCACAAAGTCCTGAAGAACTCAAACAGGCTAAAGCACTCTGTTCTGAAGTAGGTTTAGAACCTCACAAAGATGTGGACTTCGGTATGATGGTTGAAATTCCAGCAGCTGCAATCATGATTGATGAGTACATTAAAGTTGGAATTGACTTTGTAAGTTTAGGAACCAACGATTTAACTCAATACACTCTTGCAGTTGACAGAAACAATGAATTTGTAGCAAAACACTACTCAGAAGAGCACCCTGCAGTAATGAAATTAATTGAAAGAACAATTAGAAAATGTGCTGAAGCAGGTGTAACCTGTAGTATTTGCGGTCAAGCAGGTAGTGTACCTCACATTGTAGAAAAACTTGTCGGATTTGGAATTACAAGTGTATCTTCAAATGCTGACGCTATCGCTGATGTGAGAAAGACTGTTGCTAGAGCTGAACAAAAAATTATTCTTGACGCTGCTCGTAAACGTTTAGAATAATCTTTTTATTCTTTTTTTTATTTTTATTATTTTGATTTGATTTATTTTTATTAGGGTATTTTATGCAAGATAAACCGATAGCTAAAGATGAAATTTTAAAAGAACTTGAGGATATTCATAAATTGGATTATGATTATGCTGATGGAAGGATTTTAGGGTCAATGTGTACTGAAGCCCATCCATTTGCAAAAGAAGTTTACTGCAAGTTTCTTGATACCAATCTTGGAGATCCTGGTCTTTTTAAAGGAACTAAATTTATTGAGAATGAAGTTATCAAATCTATTGGTGAATTGCTTAGTTTAGATAATGCTTATGGCAATATTGTAACTGGCGGTACTGAGGCCAACATAATGGCTATTCGCGCCGCAAGAAATCATGCAAGAAAATACAAAGGCATAACTGATGGGGAAATAATTATACCAGAATCCGCTCATTTTTCATTTAAAAAAGCTGCGGACATGTTAAATCTAAAAATTGTTGAAGCAAAACTTGATGAAAATTATAAAATCGATGTTGATGCTTTAAAAAACGTTATTTCTGATAAGACTATTGCAATTGTAGCTATTGCCGGTACAACCGAATTGGGTTTAATAGATCCCATAAAAGAAATCTCCGAAATTGCATTTGAGAATAATATTTACTTCCATGTTGATGCTGCTTTTGGAGGGTTTTCCATTCCATTTTTGAAAAAATTAGGATATGATTTGCCTGTTTTTGATTTTTCACTGCCGGGAGTTTGTTCAATCACTGTTGACCCTCATAAGATGGGTTTGGCACCTATTCCTGCAGGAGGTATCATCTTTAGAAAAGAGGAGTATCTTGATGTTATGGCTGTTGATTCACCATACCTGACAGTTAAAACCCAGTCAACAATTGTAGGTACTCGCTTAGGAGCTTCAACTGTGGCAACTTATGCAATAATGAAATATTTCGGAAAGCAGGGGTATTGCAGAATTGCCGATGAGTTGATGAACAACACCAAATATCTGTATGATGGTTTAAATGAAATAGGATATGATGTTGTCTGCGAACCGGAATTAAATATTGTTGCATTTAATCATCCTGATTTGGACACTAACGATTTTGCTCAAAAATTAGAAGAAAAAGATTGGAAGGTTTCTGTAGCCAAATGTCCGATAGCTATCAGAATAGTCCTTATGAACCATATCAAAAAAAGTCATTTAAAAGAATTATTAGAAGATTTAAAAGAAATATATTAACTTTCAATCTTCTGTAATGTCTTCAACATACATTAAAGGGTAATTGAGTTCTTCAATAAACTCAATTCTTATTGTAGCTTTGACATTTTCTACTTTTGTGTAAATTTTAACATCCAACATATCCCCTGTAAGGGAGGTGTATTCAAATTCGGTCATTGACTGCTCGAGTTTGTCGAATCTGATAGTCACATCAACATCTTCTATTGCAGGCTGCAATTTTAAAGATTCTTCCATACTTGTTTCAAGACCGCTTTTTGTATTTTTGTTAATGGGGGTTCCAACAAACTGGTGGAATAACGCCCCCATACTAATGGCTCCTTCAAATATGGCTCTTTCCCTTGTGGTTATATTGGAGAAATATTCTTTATCAACGTCCATTATATTCCTCCGTTTAAAAAGATTATCTTGTCATATATCAGCTCTGAAGGGATTGGATTTATGCAACAGTATGCCAGTATTGCAGAGATAATCAGTACAGTAGCCAATATGAATATCCTTTGTTCTTTAGGGTAGAAATAACTGAAAATCAATCCTACCACTAAAAATATTGCAGTAATAATCCATGCGTTGGATTCTTGAGGATTATTTTTAATGATATCGTCATTTATTGAACTGACGTTGCTTAATTCTCCCTGAATGATTAGTCTGTTTTCAGTTGATCCAATTGGGTCGCATGTGATGAGATATAAATTATTTTCTCCTTCAACTGCTGTTAGTTTATAGTCCGCAGGAACAATCATTGAGTTTACAACAGTATATTTTAATTCACCTATTCCTGGCCATTCCAAAAGCAGTTCATCGCCGTTGGACAGTTCATTAAGTCTTAAAAATGGTGAACCTTGCAGGGTTCTATGTCCAAACAGCAGCACGTCACCTTGTTCAGGCATATATGAACTTGGTTCATGCAATACTCCCTGTGATAATGATTGATTGTTAATCTTTTCATTAACTCCTATTGAAGGAATGACAATTGCAGGGGACTCAATATTCCTTTCCACAGCAATTTTGGATGAAAAATAATTCACTTCCCCCATTGCATATAATCCTATTATAAGAATGCAAATAATAACGATTATTGTTGAAATAGTTTGTCTGTTCATAATCATTAATTTTGTAATATTTAATATAATAATTTTTTTAATATGCATAGGTACTTCTCAACTCTTCAACTATCCATGTCGGAGCTTTGGATGTTGGTATGGTCAACACTATATTTTCCATATTGTTTAACAGGAAATTAACCTTGTCCTGTGGAGTTTCAATCAAAAGCATGTACTGTGCATCGAGATCTCCTAAATTGATTTGCCGTTCATAGTTTGATAATTTGACCCCATAATCCTTGAGTAATTCAATAGTTTCTTTTTCACTATATCCTTTTATGATGGACCCCTTCAGCAGTTCCAAAACATTTGATGAAAATGATTTTGTGTTTTCTCTGGGATATGTGTCATTTCCGTTAATGTTCATTCTGGACTTTGAATATTCCGAATCGATTTCTCCATTTTCTTCATATCTCATTATGGAAAGTACTGTGCATCCGCTTATGTCCGGGCTTGAATTGGTCTGGCCGCTTTCATTGGTGAAGTTTGAATTAAGATATATGTCAACGACGCTGCCTACATTAATCAGTCCCGCTCCGGCCTGCAGTCTTGAAACAAGTATTGGCACTGACACGGTATTTGGTGTTTCAAATTTTATCTTTGATAAAACCGTTGCGTCATTTTCATTGATGATATTGACGGCTTCATCTCCGCTCATTATTATGTCTTTACTTTCATTTGAATATACTGCCATAATTCGGTTATATGAATCAATATTTGAGCTTATAGATTTCTTATGGTAGGATTTCCAGTCTTTTGACGCCTGCGATAGTATGTTTATGCTTTCTAGTTCTCCGGTACTTTTAGCATTATTGATTTTGTTTTCCAATGTAATTTCATTTGGTGATGTTACCAGTGGTCCGGAATATAGGTCATGAAGCTCATTCAACTTTGTTGTTTTCATAAGTGACAGTTCTTCCTGTTGCGGTTGATAAATTAAGAAATAATATGATGATACGATTAATGTAATTAATATTAATGCAGTTATGATAACTCCGGTTTTTCTTTTTTGCTCATCATCGCTTATCTTTGTTGATTTGGGATTGAGATAAACTCCGATTTTATGATTCAATTTTTTCAGCGGACTTAATTCATCTTTTTTCGCAGGTTTTTTGAGAGTTTCTTCCGTGTATTGCTTTTTAAGGTCCTTTGTTTCTCCAAAACCCTTTGGAAATAATGGATCTCTTGGTTTTTCTTCGGTCATGGTTCTACTCCTAATTGGTGATTAAAAGTAGATGGTGTCAATTTAAGCGTAATTTTTAATTAAATTAATTATAAAGTAATATAAACAGAAAATCAACAACAATAACGCAGGAATATTGATGTTAAATAGGACAAATTTAACAGGCAATATCAGCAGCACGATTAGTATGCATGATACGGCCAATGTCGGAATATTGTCGAATTTGGGATATCTTATGGTACTTATCATTATTAATGAAATGATAATGCTTAAGATTAACGCTAGATATGGGTTATATATTCCGCTTAGGTATAATGTAGCTAATATAAATGCAATTCCCGGAATTGGAAATCCGATGAAATCCTTTGTTTCGATTTTATCGGCAATGACATTGTATCTTGTCAATCTTAAAACTCCGCAAATTACAATTAATAGGCCTACGATTATTGTTATTGGTTGAATTATATCGGTGGTGGTGTTAATAGTTGAATATAGGAATACTGCTGGTGCCACACCAAATGATACTGCATCGGATAGGGAATCTATATTTTTCCCAAAGTCTAATGCATCGTTTCTATTTATTTTTCTCGCTACCCAACCATCTACTGAGTCAAACATGATTGCAAATATCATGAATAATGCTGCTAGCTCAAAATTTTGGTTTATTGAGTTCAGTATTGATATAAAACCGCAGCTCATATTCAATAATGATATTATGTCTGATATTGCTATAAATTTTCTTATAGATGTATCTTCAATTTTCATGTTTTCTCCAGTAATTAATTTCTATGTTTTGACATATTAAATTTGTCTTTGATTTTAGCTTATTTTTACTTATATTTGTATTTAATTATTTATAAGTGTTATTTTTATTGGAGTGTGTTATATTTTTTATTTTTTTAGATAATACTTATTATATGGTGATTTTTTTTAACATTTCGGCGTCATTATTTAGTTTGATTAAAAAAATTGAGATTTATTAATTAATTTTGTAAAATTAACCATCAAAGATAAAATATATATAATAATATTTTTAATAAATATTAATTGTTAGACTGTTAATAAATAGCTATAATGTTTTTTTATTTAAGCCTTATCCAGGCTTGAATTTTTATAAAAATGATTATGGATATTTATTTTTAGTTTCAGAATTTATATTAATTGTATTGCGAGTAGTCAAATGATTGAAGATAATATCCGTGTTCTCAGACAAGCTGCAAGAGTCACTACAGACAGTAGTTTCAAGATTGAAAAAACTTGGTGTGTCATTGCAGGTAATGTTGATTTGGTTGATGAGATGGCTTATAAAGCTATTCTGTCCAATTCAAACATTAAAATTTTATTCAGGGAGCATGCGATTTTAAAAGATGGTAAATTAGATAAAAAATTTGATTTCTTGATGCTTTATGGAAACTCCATTGTGATTAATGAGTTTAAACAATATGCGGCAAATTGCGGCGGTGCCTATGTTCAGATTCCCCGCAGATACCTGTCCGATGAACCTAATCTGATGGTCCTTGTGGCACCGGATAATGTTTTAAAATTTGCCTTTTCAAGAATTGAAAAATCAAAAATACCATTTAAGATTCTTCAGAAATCACAGACTACTAGTTTCATCGATGTTGATATAAATAATGACGTTAGATTGCCAAATTTCATTAAATCTGCTTTGAAACCATTTTACAATGCAAATGAAGTTGTATTAACTACTGTAGTCGTTTCTGTCGAAAAAGATAAGGACGTTGGTAGATTTCAAAGCGTAGCTACATCTAATAAAATTTTCGTTATAGATTTTAAAGATATTGTAACGGAGGAATAATCATGAATATTTTTGGAAAAGATGAGGAAGAACCACAAATTGAAAATACCCGAGTCATTAGCAATAGTTTAGGAATTGATTTAGGAACTTTAAACACTGTTATCGCAAAACCTTCTGGTGATAAATTTGATTTATATCAAATCCCATCAGTTGTTGCTGTGAAAAAAGATGACCCTTCAGAAGTTTTAGCTGTTGGTGAAGAAGCTAAAAGAATGCTTGGAAGAACTCCAGAGGATATTCTTGCAGTAAGACCTTTGAAAAAAGGAGTTATTGAAAATGTTGTACAAGCACAAGCATTACTCATTAAAGCAATGCAAATTGGTATCAATGAGGGCGAAAGTGTTGGAAGAATAGTCATCGGTATTCCTGGTGATGCATCTGAAGTTGAAAAGAATGCTGCTGAAGAAATCGGCAGAAAAGCAGGTGCACAAAATATTTTGGTTATAAGTGAAGGTTTAGCTGCAGCTATTGGTGCAGGTTTGCCTATTGCAGAACCGAATGGAACTATGGTTGTTGATATTGGTGCAGGATCAACTGATATTGTAATCATTTCCCTCGGCGGTATTAATGATATTGAAACTGTTAGATGTGGTGGTGACGATATCGATAATAAAATCGTAGAGCTTGTTGCCGAAAAATATGATGTAGCTATTGGTATTCATGATGCAGAATCCGCAAAAATGGAAGTGGGTATGGTCCATTGTAGCGAACAAATTGAAAACTTAAGTGTTGAAGTTATTGGAAAATCTTTAGAAACTAACAGGCCTAAAAAAGTTGTTATTGATTCAATGTTGATTGCTGAAGCTGTTGAACCATATATGCAACAAATTATCGGTGGTTTAAATGTTATCTTGGAAAGATTATCTCCTGAATTAATGATGGGTGTTTATAACAATGCCGTTGCTGTAGGTGGAACTTCCAGATTACGTGGAATTAAAGAAAGAATCTTTGATGAAATTGGAATTCCAATTGAAATCTCTGATGATCCAATGACTGTTGTTGCAAAAGGAACAGCTATTGTTGCTGCTGAACCTCTTGCGTTAGAACCTGAAGTCCGTCTCAGGGCTATGAAATAAATAAATTTTTATTTATTTCTCTTTTTTTTATTGATTTTTATGGATATTTTAGGTATTGATGAAGCAGGCAGAGGCTCTGTTTTAGGTCCCATGGTTATTGCAGGTGTTGTTGTTCCTGAAAAAATGGAAAAAGTTTTAGAGCGTATGGGCGTTAAAGACTCTAAAAGATTAACTCCTAACAGGCGTACTATTCTGTCCCGTAAACTTAAAAAAATGTTTGATTATGAGATTGTTGTCATATCTGCTAGGGAAATTGATGAAATGCGAGCTGAAGGCATTAATCTTAATGAAATTGAGAAAAATGCCATGGAATCTATTTTGTTAAAAATCAAACCTGAAAAAGCTATTGTGGATGCAGTGGATGTTAAGGCCGAACGTTTCCAAAGCAATTTATGCAATGATACTGGCGTTAATGTTATTGCGGAACATAAGGCTGATGATAAATATATTGAAGTTAGTGCGGCTTCAATCATCGCTAAAGCAGAAAGAGATGATCAAATCGCACAAATTAATAAGGATTTTATTAAATCCGGTGGAATTGGTTCCGGTTATCCTTCAGATCCAAAAACAAAAGAGTTTTTAACCAATTATACTTATGATGAGATGCCTGATTTTGTTAGAAGGTCTTGGGCAACTGTAGCTAAAATGAAATAATTTTTTTCATATATTTTAAACAATATTTAAGTATATGAATTAATAAAACTATTTTTATAAACTTTTTAAATTTAAATGGATAAGAGGATAAAAATGATTATTGAATATATTGGTCCATTTCTTGATGGTATTGTAGATATTTTCACTCAAGGGGGAATTATTACATATATCATTCTTTTTATTGGTATTTATGGTTTAGTTATTTCAATAAGAAAGATTGCTTATCTTAGGAAAATTAGTAGAGTAGATACTACTGAGATTTTTGGGGTTGTAACCGCATCCATGGAAAGGGGTGGAGCTGTAGAAGCTTTAAAACAAATTAATGGATTTAAAAACCCTATCTCCAAGATTATTTCTGAAACTTTAAAAATCGGATATAAAAATAAAACTGAAGTTGAGGAAAGTATGGAACAAATCTTCATTGTTGAAGTGGCGAAAATGACAAAAGGATTAAGTACTATTAAAACTATCACTGAGTTGGCTCCGTTTTTAGGTTTGATAGGTACTGTTATTGGTATTTGGATGACATTCAAGTCCCTTGGTGTCCATCCTGATTCTGCAGCTATGGCTGAAGGTATTTACGTTGCTTTAACAACTACTATTATGGGGCTTCTAGTTGCAATTATTCTATTGCCAATTTATTCTTATATTCAAGATCTCATTGATGCCGAAATGGACAAAATCGAGTTAGCTACAAAAATGACCAATTGGGGATTTGCTGTAGTTAAAGTTAGAGTTGATTCTAATGTGGAATGCGCACTTGATGCTTTACAGGAAGCTGAAGGTGTTGTTAATACAAGATTAATTTCGGATCCTTACGCCAATATTAAGGTTTCTTTTAAACCTAGTATGTTGGATAAGAGTATTTCGAATATTATTTTAGAGAAATGTAATGTTAATGCTGAAATTACTGAAAGTAAATTAAAACAATAGGTGATTAGATGGCTATTGATGTTAAAAGGCATAAAAAGAAAGTTTTAAGTCAAAAACCAAGTATCAATTTAGTTCCTTTCATTGATATTCTTTTCACAATAATGATTTTTTTAGTTGTTACAAGTAATTTTTCAGCTACTGATGTTCAAACTGATGATTCTGATGTTGCTTCTGATGCTACTGGAAAACCAAACGTCACTGATGTTTCTGGAGACCAGGAGTATTACATTGTACCTGTCGCAAATTTGCATAAGGTTACAGTAAATGGTCAGGATAGATCCGATGCAATCTCGGGAGGAGCTGTCGGTGTTCAAGCTAAGGTAATTGACCAAGGTCAAGTTTCAATTAGGCCAGGTGAAATTGTGATTACAACACCGCCTGACATATCCGTACAACAGGCAGTTCAACGTCCGGAGTTATAACTTAGGGGGAAAATTAAAGTGTATACTGGTAGAATTTTATCAACAGGGATGAATAGTGATGGTAAACCTTTTGTAGCATATCGTGTTTCAAGCAGATCATTTCCAAATAGGCAATGCTTAAAATTCGAAAATCGCGCTGCAATTGTTCCAAAGGAAGGTTTTGAAAAGGACATTTATGAGAACACCTATATCACATATAACTGTATCCGTATTGTTAGGGATATGGCCATTGTATCTAATGGTTCTCATACTGATGTTATAGCAGATAAGATAGCTTTAGGAATGAATATTAAAGATGCAATTGCATATTCATTGCTTACCATGGATTATGAAAAGGATGATTATCATACTCCTAGGATTGCTGCTGTTGTCACATCAACAAATAAGAAAGATGAATATGGCTGTTATGTAGGAATTGCAAACGATAAAAAATTATTGGTTGAGCAAATTCCATATGGTGATGCGGTTTTCATTTCAACATATGGAAGCCAAGTACATGACTTAGTTGAATTTAATGCTAAAACTGCTACAGAATCTGCTAAATTTATTTTTGATGAAGGTACTTTTGCTAATTATAAAAAGCCAGTAACTTCCTGTGCAGCAGTTTTCAATGGAGAATGGACAATAGATGTCTATAATCCATAATTTATTTTTTTTTAATTTTTTTTAGATGATATTATGACAATTGAATTGATAGGTTTAGAGAATATTCCAATTGTTAATGATAAGGATGACATTTCTCTCATTATTAAAGATGCAATTAACAAACAGGGATGTTCCATTAATCATGGAGACATAATTCTTATTGCAGAAACTTTAATTTCAAAATCTGAAGGAAATTTCATCAGATTGGACGATTTAACTCCTTCACAGGAAGCTTTAGATTTGGCCAAAAAGGCTAACAAAGACCCTAAACTTGTGGAAGCGATTTTACAGGAATCAAACGAGGTTATTAAAGTTGGTCCCAGTTTCATCATCACAGAAACCAAACACGGTTTTGTCTGTGCAAATGCCGGTATAGATGAATCTAATGCTGATGAAGGTCTTGCCACTCCAATGCCGGTTAATGCAGATAAATCTGCTTTTGAAATTCGTGAATATTTGGAAAAGGAATTTGGCCAGGAAATAGCTGTTATAATTACTGATACCCAGGGAAGGGCATTCAGATTTGGAGCTATTGGAACTGCGATAGGCTGTTCAGGTATTTCCCCACTTTGGAGGAGAGTTGGTGAAAAAGATTTATATGGTCGTGAACTTGAAACCACTGAAATTGCAACTGCTGATGAACTTTCTGCCGCAGCATCTCTTGTTATGGGGCAGGCTGATGAAGGTTTGCCTGTTGTAATAATTCGAGGATTTGACAGTTTTGACCAATTGAGAAATACTGACTCAAATATTGATGAGTTACTGATGCCTAAAGAATTTGATGTATTTAGAAAATAGGTGTAAAAATGATTACTGTGTTATCCGGAGGGACAGGAACTCCAAAATTACTGCAAGGATTAAAAGAAATTGTTGACCCAAGTGAATTAAATATTATAGTCAATACTTTGGAAAATGATTATTTTTCAGGTGTTTATGTATCAGCGGACATTGATACAGTTTTATATACCATGGCGGACTTGATCAACGATGAGTTTTGGTACGGAATTAAGGGAGACACATTCATCACTCATGAACGCTTAAAGGAAATAGGTTGTCCTGAACTGTTAAGAATTGGTGATAAAGACAGGGCAACAAAAATACAGAAAACATTGTTGATTGAGAAGTACGGTCTGAAAAAAGCCTGTCAAATTCAGGCGGAAAATATGGGTCTTGCATGTAAAGTCATTCCTATGAGTGAACAGGACTCCGATATTAAGATAATTACCGATATCGGTGAGCTGGAATTTCATGATTTCTTAATTAAACATCAACAGGAACCTGAAGTTCTTGATGTAAAGTTTTCAAAGGTTTTGCCTGCTGATGGTGTTATTGATGCTATAAACAATTCTGATGCAGTAATTATCGGACCATCAAATCCAATTACTTCAATTTTACCGATATTGTCCATGGAAGGGGTGCGAGAAGCATTAAAAAATACATATGTTATAGCGGTATCTCCTATTATCGGTTCTGATTCCGTCAGTGGTCCTGCAAGTAAATTCATGAAAGCATTGGATATTGATGTTTCATCAGTAGGTGTGGCCACATTGTATAAAGATTTTTTAGATAATATTGTAATCGACAATGAAGATGTTAATTTAGAACAGGAATTAAATCAAATAATTAATAAGGTAACAATTACAAATACTATAATGAATAATTTAGGTGTTAAAAAAAATTTAGCACAATTGATTATAGATAGTATTCCTTAATATTGAGGGGCGGTTATTCAATGATACAAATGACATTAATACAAATTGACAATTATGGACCTTGGACTGTAACTCCAAGACCAAGAACTGAATCTGATTTACAAATGCTTCAAGCAAATTTATTTGCTGATTTAAATAATCATTTTGGTAATAAAAAAGGATTAGTTTTCTTCACAAGATTTGATAATTTGCTTGCTGTTTCAAATGGACTCAATGAAGAAGACCATTTAAGAATTCAAAGATCAATTAGAAATAGGTATCCTATTACTGTTAGTATGGGAGTAGGTGCTGCAGAAACTCCGCATGAAGCCCAAAAATTAGCTACAATTGCTTTACAAAAAGCAGGAAGCGCACAATCTGGAGAAAGAAAAGAGATTTTAGCTATTGATAGTTTAGTCAGTGAAGAAGACAGCTTTGTTCAAGCAGCGCACATTGATATTAACAGCGTTACAGAAACCTTAACCGATATTGAATCTGCTTTTGATACAAGTTTCATGGTTAATAAAGCTCAACATTACTTAATGACAAAATTAATTAAAAAAGGAGCATTATTATTCTTCATCGGTGGAGATAATTTCATGTCCCCATGTAACGGACTTTCAGAAAAAGAAATTGAAGATATCATGGTTGAAATTGATGAAGAAATTGGAATTAAACTTAAGGCAGGTATCGGCAGAGGTAAAAATGCTGAAGATGCAGCATATATGGCTGATATTGGTCTTGAAGAAATTCGTGCCCATAACAATGAAATGTGGACTTGGGTAGTTGAAAAAGAATACTGAGGAGTATTATGCTTAAAGTAGTTGCGCCTATGGCCGGAATAACTGACAGTACTTTTTTAAATAAGGTTATTCCGTATGGTTTTGATGTAGCTACTTTGGGAGGATATAGTTTAGATGCTCCTACAATTGAAGCAAGCAATAAGATAATTCAGAGGGGCAGGAAAGAATTCCATTTTCCTCTTGATGAAATTTTTTCCCATATTGAAAAGGAAGTTGCTTCAATCAAATCTATGCATAAGGATGTAAAAGTATCTGCAAATGTACGGTCAACAACTCCGCAGCCAATAATTGAAGTTGGAAAAATTAATGGATTGGATATTGTTGAAATTAACTGTCATTGTCGTCAAGAAGAAATTATAGCCATTGGTTGTGGCCAAGAAATGTTAAAAAGGGACGATTTGGGTAATTTCATATCTAAAATTGTCAATAATGTTGACTGTGAGGTTTCAGTAAAAATCAGAGCTAATGTCGATGGAGTTAATACTCTTGACATAGCTAAGATTATTGAAGATGCAGGTGCTGATTATTTGCATATTGATGCTATGAAAAAAGGAGTGTTTGACGCTGATTATAATCTTTTAAAAAGTGTCTGTGATTGTTCTGATATTAAAGTCATTGGAAATAATTCAGTAAACTCTAGTGAAAATGTTAAAAAAATGATTAATACTGGAGTTTATGGGTTTTCAATAGCTCGTGCGGTTATTTCAGGGAATTTAGATTTTAATATTGCTAATTTTTGATATTTTAAAACAATTGTTATTAGAAAGTATTATTAATCATTTAGAATAAACATTATCTTAATAGGTGATTTCATGGATTTTATAACTCTTAAGAATATTACAAAAACATTTGACGGTGTTGATGTTCTTAAAGATATTAACTTAAAGATTAATGAAGGAGAGACTTTAGGAATTTTAGGACGTAGTGGTAGTGGAAAATCTGTTTTAATAAATATGCTAAGGGGTACTTTAGATTATAAACCTGACGCTGGTCAAATTATAATGAACCTTGCTGTTTGTCCGGATTGTTTGGCTGTTGATTCTCCATCCCACGTTGGTGAAAAATGTAGCTGTGGCGGAACATTAGAACAGCAAGAAATTGATTTTTATAACTGTGACAGAAAATTATTTTCAAGTATTAAAAGAAGAATTTCCATCATGCTTCAACGTAACTTCGCTTTATATGATGAAGAAACTGTTATTGAGAATGTTTTAAGAGCGATGGGCGATGAAATTGAATATGATGAAAAAATCTATTTTGCATTAGAACTGCTTGAAATGGTTCAAATGAACCACAGGATTACTCACATTGCTCGTGATTTAAGTGGTGGGGAAAAACAAAGAGTAGTATTGGCAAGACAATTGGCTAAAAATCCAATGATGTTTTTAGCTGATGAACCTACTGGTACTTTAGACCCACAAACAGCAGTAAAACTTCACAATACCTTAAAAGAAGGTGTGAAAGATGAAGGAATTACTATGCTGATTACCTCCCACTGGCCGGAAGTAATGATTGAACTTGCAGATGAGGTAATCTGGTTGGAACATGGTGAAATTAAAGAACAAGGTGAACCTCAAACTGTTGTTGATCATTTTATGGAAACTGTTCCAGTTCCTAAAAAGCCTGAAATCCCTGAATTCGGTGAACCTGAAGTTGTGATTGAAGATGTTAAAAAACATTATTATTCAATTGAAAGAGGAGTAGTTAAAGCTGTAGACGGCGTTAATTTAACAATCAATAAAGAAGAAATTTTCGGTATCGTTGGTTTAAGCGGTTCTGGAAAAACTACAACCACCCGTATGCTTATGGGATTAACCGAACCAAGTAGCGGTAAAATCGATATCAAACTTGGTGATGAATGGATTGACATGACAAAAGTTGGTCCTTTAAACCGTGGAAGAATCATGCCTTATATCGGTTTATTACATCAGGAATATTCTTTATATCCTCACAGGACTATTTTAGGAAACTTAACCGATGCAATCAGTTTAAATCTGCCTGCTGAATTTGGTAAAATTAAAGCTATTCATGCATTAACAACAGTCGGATTTTCTGATGAAGTTGCAGTAACTATTCTTGATAAATACCCTGACCAGTTAAGTGTAGGGGAAAAACACAGGGTTGCTCTTGCTCAGGTATTAATTAAAGAACCTAAACTCATTGTTTTAGATGAACCAACAGGTACTATGGACCCTATTACAAGAGTAATTGTTACCGATTCCATCCTTAAAGCTCGTGCAGAATTAGAACAAACTTTCATTATCGTTTCTCACGATATGGACTTTGTTTTAGATGTTTGTGACAGGGCAGCTTTAATGAGGGGAGGAAAATTATTGGATATCGGTACTCCTGAAGAAATTGTACAGCAATTAACTCCAGATGAAAAAGAAGATATGCTTAAAGACAGATAAGTCTTCTTATTCATTTAATCTTTTTTTTATTTCTTTCCAGTTTGGGCAAAATTTGTCCATTAATTTTTTAAATTTTTTTCCATGATTGAATTCTATCAGATGACATAATTCATGAATCATGACGTATTCCAGACATATGGGATCTTTTTTTGCAAGATTCAAATTTAGGGTAATTCTTTTATTCTGATTGCAGTTTCCCCAATTTTTCATGCTTCTTATTTTTACTTCTGATGGTTTTCTTCCAACGATTTTTGTACATTTGTCTAAAACTGCCGGAACTGCTTTTTTCATTTCGTTTCTGTAAAACTCATTAAGCAATTTGCGACGTTTATCTATTGTGCTTCGTTTGGAAACAGGCAGATACATTATTGATTGTTCTTCGTCAATTAAAGCATGTTTTATATTCTCATTGGAAATTAACTGCAGTTTATATGGTCTGCCCCAAAGATAATGTGTTTCGCCGGTATTGTACTTCAGAGGTGCCTTGATGTTATTGTCTGTAATGTATTTCTGTTTTTTCAAAATCCAATCCTTTTTTGACTTTATAAAATTGGAGATGTCCTCGTCAGATAAAAATAACGGTGCTGACACTTTAACTTCTCCATTTGGAGGAAGTATGCGCAGATACATGTTTTTAATGTTTTTTCTTTCTATGGTGACAGTTATATTTTCAATAATTTTGGTTTGTTTTATCATCTAATATTGATATGGTCAAATAAGGTTTTAAACCTTTAGGGTCAAACTAGAATATTTTTTTTCATGTCCCATTAAAAGATAATGCACATATATTATTAATTTCTTTTTTAATCAATGAATTTATTGCATAAAATTGTTTTTATAAAAAAGGTTATATATTCAAAGTTAAAATAAATTATATTATTATATTATATCAATTAATAAGTTAATTAAAATTATTTTGGAGGTTTATCATGACTTGGGAAGATGCACCATCTCATATATGTAGGGGAGGAGATGTAAGAGGGCTTGCTTTTTGTTGTCCTCCTGTAAAACCATGTCCTGTATTAAATGCACTACGACAAGTTAATTTGACTCCACAAGAATATGTAGAAATAAAAACTCAATTTGCAAAAGAAACTAGATTAGGTGAAGGGGCAGGGACCTGTTTCGGGTCACTTGTATGGTGTTGTAAACCGTCAAAACCATGTCCTTTAAGAGATATGACTTTAAGGAATATGGGGATGAGTCATGATGAATATTTGGACTTGAAAAAGGAATTGTCTGAAAGATTGACTGGAGTTCAAAAACCTGATCCTGATGAAAGGGCTGAAGCGCTAGCTGAAACATTTCAGATTTCTAAGTTAGAAGCTATGAATGTTTTAACTGAATGCAATAATGATTTAAGGGCTGCTGTCAAAGTATTGCATGCTCGCTCTCTTGAAAATTCTGATTAAAATGAATTGGACATCTCTTTATTTAAAAACTTCTGACATGAATGTTTTTATTTTAGGCACCGGCGAAGTTGCAACAAGGAGAGCTAATAAATTTTTAGACCATGGCGCCAATGTAAGATTGGCGGGCAATTTTTTATCTGATGAATTGGCGGACAAGGGAGCTGTTCTATGCTCCACTGATGAAGTTGATGAGTTGGTTAATTGGTCTGATTTGGTTGTAATAGCCAGTGGTGATGAAGAGCTGTCTGATTATGTTTCCAATTTGGCTAAGGATAAACTGGTAAATAGGGCTGATTTGCCTTATGAGGGGGATGTTATTGTCCCTACAAGTTTTAATATTGGAGATATTGAAATTTCTATTTTTACAAACGGCAAAAGTCCGTTGATGGCTCGTCAATTAAGAAAGAAAATTCAGTCAATCATCACGGCTGAAGATATTTTGGAGATTGAACTTCAGGACTATGCACGTTCACTTTTAAAAGACTCTGTTGAAAATCAAAAGGAAAGGCGTGACTATCTTTACAGCATTTTTGAAGATGAAAAAATTAATGATTTTATTAAAAATAATCAAATTGATGAAGCAAAACTTTACATTGATAACTTGATAAGGGGATTATAGTGATAGTTAATTTAAGAGTTGACCATAAAATTGCAGATATCCAATCCATGGAAAGTATTTCAAAGGATATTGATGATTTGTTTTGGAAATTACAGGATAAATATTCAATTGGTGAGTATGTGGAGATTTCCACATGCAATAGGAAAGAATATTATCTTAAAAATGATTATATTTCCGAAGATGATGAATTGCTGTCTCATGAAAATCAGAATATTATCATTGAGTATGGGGAATCTGCAGTGATGCATCTTTTAAGGATGACTTCAGGTCTTGAATCAATGATTGTTGGTGAAGACCAGATATTGGGTCAGGTAAAGGATGCAAAGAATAAGGCCATCAAAAACCGTCATTGCGGAAGAGGTCTTGATGCTGTTTTTACAAAAGCTATTCATGTTGGTCAGGTAGTTAGAAATAAAACCAATATTAATAAGGGTTCTGTTTCCATTGGTTCTGCCGCTATAGATTTGGCTGAAAAACATATCGGCAGTCTTGACGATAAATCTGTTCTGGTCATCGGTGCCGGAAAGATGGGTAAATTAGTTGCAAAAGCATTGGCTGAAAAAGATTTAAATGCTATTTTTGTTGCAAACAGGACTTATTATGTTGCAGTGGAGCTTGCTGAAGATTTGGGTGGACAAGCTATTTTATTCAATGAATTGGAAAAGTATTTGGCCACTGCTGATTTGGTTATAAGTGCTACCAGTGCTCCTCATGCCATAATAACTAAAAAACGCCTTATAGATATTGATATGGATTATGAAAATGTTATGATGGTTGATATTGCAAATCCTCGTGATATTTCTGAAGATGTGTCTGATTTGGGTGTTAAATTATTCAATATCGATGATTTAAGAGAGATTGCTGATGCCAATACTCAGCTAAGAATTAAGGAATTTGGTGAAGCTGAAAACATCATTGAAGATGAGTTCATTTTACTTAAAGAATCCTTCAAAATAATGGAAGTTGATGATCTTCTTGGTAATTTAAGAGCATCTATGGAAGAGATAAGACAACGTGAAACTCAAAAAGCATTAGTTAAGTTGGCTGATGTAGATGGCAGTGCAAAAATTTTAAATAATTTAACAAATTCCATTGTTAATAAGATATTCTTTGATATTTCAAAAAATGTTAAAGATGCTGCAAAAGATGATGACAAAGAGGTTATTGCAGCTGCGGAATATTTGTTTAATTCAAAATAATTATTCAAACATTCCTTTAACTTCATTATGTTTTATCTTAACAGATTTAAGCGCATAGTCTATATTTTTCATTGTTATGATAGTTTCATCATTGGCAATTGCATTGTGAAGAGCTGTTTTTAATATTTTTTCTTTTAAATCCCTTCCGGATAATCCTTTAGTCACTTTGACAATTTTATTCAAGTCAAGGTCGTATTCTATAGGCATTGTTTTAAGATTATTTTCTAAAATCTCCATCCTTTCATTGTCTGTAGGTAATTTGAATTCTATTTCTTCTTCAAATCTGCTTCTGACTGCATTATCAAGTGATGCAGGATTATTGGTTGCTCCAATTGTAATGACTGATTCGTTTTCACTTATCCCGTCCATTTCGGTTAAAAGTGAATTGACAATTTCTGAAACATCTCCTCTCAATGATTGAAATGACCTGTCCAGTGCAATTGCATCCATCTCGTCAATGAATATTATTGATGGTGAATTTTCACCGGCCTTTTTAAACAAATCGTGAATTTTGGATGCACTGTCTCCTACGTGGTCTCCTATCAGTGATGTTGATTTAATCAAATGCAGTGGAACTTCAAACTCATTGGAAAGAGCTTTAACAAGCATTGTTTTACCTGTTCCTGGAAGTCCATAAAATAAAATATTTTTAGGAGCCCACGGTCCGAATTTTTCAGGATTTTCAAGGTATTTTCTAATTACCTTCACCTTGTTTTTTGCATTTTCTTGGCCAACTATATCCTGGAGGCGGATATTTGAACTAACATTAACGTTGTCTCTTTTTGTTTTTAATTCTTCAGTGATGAGTTTAATTTTTGTTTTTTCTGAAATAATTGAGTTATTCGGTTTTGCAGTAACTATTTCAAAACCGTAATCTGGAATGATTTTTTGATCAAATAAATGTGAATTTTCACTTACAACTAATCCCAGCCATTGTTCACGGGCATATTCTTCAAATAATACAGTATTTTTAATTTCTATGTCTTCATCCATTAAAGGAAAATCGAATGGATATCCTACGGGTTTTAAAACCACTAATTCAGCATAGTCTTTTGTTTCTGTTTCTTTTTTAATTGATTTTTGGTTAGTTGTTTTGATTTCCGGCTGTTTATTGTCACTTTTCAAATTATTCACCTCCGATATTTTTTACAAAATAACATTTGTTTTAATTATTTATATACTTGTGCAAACAAAATATTTTTAGAGGTTTGCTTATGAGTTTTAGAACAAGGCGTGTAATATTAAGCGCTCCATTTTATGCTTTATTTGAATTTTTCCTGCTTAAATATATCTTTTTACTGTTTGGCGGCGTCAATGATTTATATTTGATTGGCCCTGCAATTCTTATTGGCGCAATTCATCTTGTGCCAATGTTTTTTGAAGCTAGAAAATCAACAGTTTTCGGAAGGTTTCTGACAACTTTGGATTGTGTCGGAATGTGGGTTTCACTCATGTTTCTAATTGACATTGTTTTGATTTATCTTGTAGGATTATTTGTTTCAATTCCTTTATGGATAATTTGCATACTTCTCGCTATTGTCCCTGTTTTGGGAATTTATAATTACCATAAAGCTCATAAGTTAGTTGTCAATGAGGAAACTTTGGAATTTGAAAATCTCACACGGGACATTAATATTGTCCATTTGTCTGATGTTCATTTTGGTTCTGTACGTCACAAGCCAATTATCCGCCAGATTTCTCAAAAATTAAAGGAACTTGAAAAAGATTGTGATTTGGCTATAATTTCCGGAGATTTGGCTGACGGTTCATCAGTTGTTGAAAAGGATGATTTTATGGAATTTAAGGATGTCAATATGCCGATTATTTTCACTCCCGGAAATCATGATTTCTACATTGGCATCGACAGTGTCATTGACGCATGTAAAAATGCGGGAATCATTGTTTTGGACAATGATTCCATTGAATTTGAATGTCTCAACATTTTCGGTTTGACATTCAGTTTTGATGATAAGAAAAAACCTGAATTGGACAAATCTTTAATTAAACCGGGCTTTGTTAATGTGCTCAATTACCATGTGCCATATTACTGGAAGGAATTTTCACAATTGGGCTTTGACCTTCAGTTGTCAGGTCACACTCACGGGGGCCAGTTTTATCCTGCTATCTTTTTTGCAGAGCTGATTTTCAAATATAATATGGGACTGTTTAAAAATAATCTGGGCAAATACTTGCATGTAACTACTGGTGTAGGTTCAATGGATCCTCCGATGAGATGGGGTACTGATTCAGAGTTGGTAATCTTAAAATTAAGAGAGGCGATAAAATGAGGCATTGTTCAACTTGCGGCAAATTTCACAGAGATAATGATTTATTTTGTTTGAATTGCGGTTCCTTATTATCCGATTATGAACATGCTAAATTGTCCAGTTTAAATTATGATTTGGTCGGTGAGGAATTTTTAACTCAGGTTGCTAACCAGTTTTCGCAGCTAAGCTCCCAATACTCTCAATTAATGGGGGATTTTTCATCTTCTCTTGACGAGTTTACCTCTGAAATAAAAAAGATTTCAAAGGAATCTCAGTTTGCAATATTCAAAGAGCGCATTAAACGAATGGAAAACGTTTTTGAAGGTTTAACTGATTTGTTTGACGATACATTGAATTCCTTGTCTGAAGTTGTCTTCAAGATGTTGGCATTTGAAAATATCATCTGGAAGGAATTCGATGATGAAGATTTAATTTCCTCATATCATAAAATGATAAATTCCCTGCAGGGATTAATTAATTCTGCCAAAGAGTCAAAATCCAGTTTCGAATCAATCAATATTGAATATCCTAATGAAGAATTTGATATTGCAAAAGCAAATCTGCTGTTGCGTTTTGACAGGTTTGTAATTTTTCACGAATCATTCATCAAAGAACTAAGATTTATTAAAGATAAGTATGTAAATAATATTAGTATGAGTTTTGAAGATAATCATAATCATTTTTGTATTTACTGCGGAGCTTCAATTGATGCAAATCAAAATTTCTGCTCCGAATGCGGAAAGCCTATTTTCAGGGAGGAACCGGTTGTTAAGAAAGTTCCTTCACAATATGATTCCAAAATCACAGAGTTGGAACAGGAGTATAATTTAAAACAAGCTAAGGCCAGTGAATTGGTGGTAAAATTATTTGATCCTAATCACATGGCTTATGAACGTTTTACAACATCAATAACTAAATCAAATAACTTATTTTCAATTCAAGTTGATGTTGCAAGAAAAATGGCGGAATTGGATACTTCTGAAAGTCCGTTTGTCATTAGAGAATTGGATGCAAAAATTGAAACTCTTCAGGCATTTATTGACAAAATGGAAGACTTGACAAATGAATTGATTATTCATATGAGCTCAAATAAAAAAGATAATGATGATATCCATAACCTGTTTAATGATATGGATGATCTGATTGATTCTGTTAAAGATTATTAAATCATATTTTCATATATTTCTTTCATTTTTAAAGAATCCAAGTCTCTTTGTGGAGTTTCACAAATAATATTTGCATTCCAACCGTTATCGATTAAATTGCTGAGTAAATCTTCAATATTGGGACCATATTCGTCACCTTCATCCAATACGTGATGCTTTACCTCTCCGCCTCTGCCGTATTCGATTGTTGTAAAATGGCAGTGCAAAATGTCTATGTCCAGATGGTCTTCAATTGTTGAAAAAATGCAGTTATAATCTTCTTTTTTATTTAAAAAACCACGCCCTCTTGCATGAACATGTGCGAAGTCTATTGTAGGTTCAAAATGGTCGAATGTGGCACACAGTTCAACAACTTCTTTAACGTTTCCGAGTTGGGTTCTTTTACCTGTGGTTTCAGGGGCAAAAGTAAACTCTTCAATTCCTTCCGCTTCAAGTTCTTCAAAAAGCCTGTTGACTGTATTTTTGGATATTTCCATGGCCTTTTCAGGTTTTCTGTTTAAATAAGCTCCCGGGTGAAATACCAGTCTATAAGCACCCATCCATTCTCCTGCACGTGCAGCTGCAATCAGATGCCCGATGCTTTTATCAAGTTTGGATTCCTCTTTAGCACATAAGTTAATGTAGTATGGGGCATGCATTGACACTAAAATGTCATGTTTTTCAGATTCTTCCTTTAATGTTGTTGCAGCCTTTTCACCAATTCTAACTCCATATGGTGATTGGTATTCATAGGAGTTTAGTCCTTCTTCAGAAATATATTTCGGAGCTTTGTATGCGGCGCCTTTATAATCGATAGGGCTTCCTGCAGGTCCAAAAAGTACTTTATGTTTCATTTAAATCGTTAAAAAAATAGTAAAAAAAGAGGGAATTTAGAATATTCCCATAGCTTTGTTTGTTTTTGCAATTGATTTTTCGTTGTCGCTTTCCATTTCTAAAAGTGCACGAATTGCATCAATGTTTTCAGGTATTACATCAGATTCTTGATGTACTGCCTGCATGTAGAACAGTTCATTTCCTACGACATTAATGGATTCTCTCCAAACTGGAATTTCATATAAGTCATTTCTGTTTCTTCCGAGTTCTTTGGCATATTCCATCAATTCAGCAGTGGATCCTAATCCTTCTTCAGCAGAAACAACCATTACTCTTGAACGTTTTTCCAATGCTTCAACGATTTCTTCAGTTTCAACGTCATTGTTGATTTCAACCATGATGTTGTGTTGATGCATTAATGTAGTAGGTACGAGCAATGCCATGGTGGTTACATCAATACCTTTCATTACGGTTTTTACATCAGGGCCGTGGTGGGAAGGTACTTTTGGAGGATTTGGAACAATTGCATTAATTGGTCCTTTTTTAATTTCAGATGGGTCTGATCCTCTTCTTACCATTACTGCTCTAACTTTTTTAATGTCTGCAATTGGATCGATAGTTGATAATGTACGGGTTAAACCGGTAGTGTTACATGAAACTACTCTGGTATAATCTGCACCGTAAGAATCATCATAATTTGAAATAGCATTAAATGAAAGACCTGTTAATTCGTGGTCTTCTCCACCTTGATAAATAGCTTTAACACCTGCTTTTTTATACATTTCGAGGTTTTGCGGACCAATACTTCCAGGAGTACAGTCAACTACTACATCTGCTTCTTGAATCATGTCTTCAACAGTTCCTGCGATTTCGATTCCAGCATCTTTGAATAGTTGTTCTCTTTCTGGGATTCCAATATATAATGGATATCCTTTTTCTTCAACTGCAGTTCTAGCTTCGTAGTTTGGTCTAGTTTTACTTACACCAATAACTTTCATATCATCTTGAGCGGCTACAGCATCTGCCACTCTTTTACCGATGGTTCCATAACCATTAATTGCAACAGTTTTCATTTTAATCCCTTTTTGATTTATAATAATTTTTAAAAATTTATTATATGATTTAAATTTGTTTTTTAACTTATTTATAATTTGATATTTGCCACTCTGATTTTTTTCAGTTAGTTATGGTATGTTTATTTTTAATCTAGCTTCATGTATTTTGTTAATTTTGATTTTTATTTCAATTTAGTGATTCATTTTTCACATTAACATTAATCATTTTGCTTTTTAAACTTATTTTCCATGTGCAATTATATTTGTAAGCTTGGATAAATAGGTTAATATGAATTATAAAATTGAAGGTAGCGGAGAAACCTTGGTTTTCATACATGGCCTTTCCGATAATCTGCTCTACTGGGAGATTCTGGCAAATTCTCTAAAAGATGATTTTCAGATTTTAAGGTTTGATTTACGAGGTCATGGAGATTCTGAACTGGGAAATGATGATATTACATTGGATACATATGTAAATGATTTATTTAACCTTTTAGGTGAATTAAAGATTGATAAAGTAAATCTGATTGCTTTTTCTTTAGGCGGCGCAATCGCATTGGATTTCGCTATCAAGCATCCTCAACTGGTGTCTTCATTGGTGATAATGTCCAGTTTTGCCAAAACTGAGGAATATTTAAAAAATATTCTCAATGATTTTAAAATAGCATTAAAAAATAGTTTTGAGGAGTTTTATGATTTGATTTTACCGAAAGTACTTTGTCCGCAGGTCATTGAGGAAAATATTTCAGAACTTGAACTGATTAAAGAGGTTTCAGCACAAAACGCTAATGTTGAGGGTATAATCAAAGCGGTTGATGTCTGTATGAATATTGATATTGAAGACAATTTATATGAAATTGATGTTCCTACTTTGATTCTTGCGGGAAAATATGATGAGATGTCCCTTTTAAGTTTTCAGGAATCAATGCATGATAAAATCAAAAATTCTCAGATGGTTGTTTTTGATAATGTTAAGCATAATCTGCTTGTTGGAAAAAATAATATTGAAATTTTAAAAATATTAAAAAATTTTTTAAAAAAATAAGTGAAAAGGATTCTATTCTACTTTGAATCCTGCTTCTTCAACTGCTTCATTAATTTCAGCATCACTAACGTCGCCGGACATGGTGATTTTAGTTATTCCAGAATCTAAATCTGCTTTAGCTTCATCAATTCCGTCAACATCAGTTAAACATAATTCAACAGCTTTTACACATGATGGGCAGTGCATGCCCACTACTTTAATTTCTTTTTCAGCCATAATAAATCACCTTAATATCGATAGTTAATATTATGTTATCTGTTTATTTAAAGTTTTAGTTACACCTAACTTTTTTGAACTTTTGTAGTCTTTAGATGACAATTTGTATTTTGTCAGTGTTGATGAATAAATTATCACAATGACTGAACCGATATTATGAATCAATGCTCCTTCAATTGGATTTAGTATTCCCAGAATTGCTAAAGCCATTGCTACAACATTCAATGTTAATGCAAATCCGATGCTGATATTTATTGTTTTGATGGTCTTTCTTGCTATATCAATTAAATGAGGAATGTCTTCAATATTATCTTTGATTAATGCAATGTTTGCCGCTTCAACACTAACGTCACTTCCTATTTTTGCCATTGCAATTCCTACATTGGCCTTTCTAAGGGAAGGCGCATCATTGATTCCATCTCCAATCATTGCAACTTTATGTCCAAGAGTTTGTTCCTCTTTGATGTAGTTTGTCTTATCTTCAGGCAGGCAGTTTGCTTTTACATTTCTCACTTTGACTTCTTTTGCTATTGCAAGAGCTGTTTTTTCATTATCTCCACTAAGCAATGTTGTTTTCACATTTAATCTTTTTAATTTTTTGATTGTTTGTTTTGAACTTTCACGCAATGTATCTGCAAGTAAAACTTTTCCAATGATTTCGTTTTCTTTTGCAACAAAAATCTCTATCTCTCCATTTTCCGGTTTTTTACCATATTTCATAGGTATGCCTTCTGATTCGATGAGATTTCTATTTCCAGCTATTATTTTTAAACCGTTAATGTGCCCTATTATTCCTTTTCCGATTTCCATTTTGAAGTTCTCAACTTCAGATAGATTGCTGTTGTTGTAATGTTTGACAATAGCTTTAGCTAATGGATGTTCTGATTTTGATTCTAGTGATGTCAATAAATGCATCATTTCTTCTGAGTTGTCTGAAAATACTTTGACAACTTCCGGAGTACCATATGTTAATGTTCCGGTTTTATCAAACACCAGTTCACTTACCTGTGCCAGCTCTTCAATGGATTCTCCATCCTTAACTAGTATTCCGTATTTTGTTAAATTTCCGATGGCCGCCATTATTGCTGTTGGGGTTGCCAGTACCAGTGCACATGGGCAGAATACTACTAGTATTGTAACTGATCTTATTATTTCAAATGTGAATAAATAGGTTAATATTGCTGCAGTAAAAGCTATGACAACTATTAATGTTGCCCATTTGTCTGCGGTTCTAACAATTTTTGCATTTTCAGGTGCTGATGATTCCACTAGTCTGATTAACTTTTGAAGGGAACTGTCTTCACTGATTTTTGTTGTTTTCATTGTAAATGATCCAAAGAGGTTAATTGTTCCGCTGTATACTTCATCATTAACTTTCTTATCAACCGGCAGTGACTCTCCTGTTAGTGTTGACTGGTCAATTGAGGTTTCACCATTTAAAATTATTCCATCAGTTGGAATACTTTCTCCGGGTAGAACCTTTATGATGTCTCCGATTTGTACTTTTTCAACAGGTATCTTTTCTTCAATTCCATTTTTTATTCTTGTTGCTACTTGAGGGGTTATGTTTGCAAGTTCTTTTAATTTGTATTGGGTTTTTGATACAGTATATTCTTCTAAAAATCCTCCGATAGCCATTATTGTTGCAATTTCTCCTGCAGCAAATACTTCTCCGATTATTATTGATGCGATAATAGCTATTGATACAAGTAAATCTGCTTTTATGTCGAATTCTGTGATTAATCCTTCGGCACACTCTTTGAATATTGGTATTCCACATAGAATTACTGCAATTACTGCAATATAATTGAGAGATAGTATGAAACTAATGATTAAACTTATTGCTGAGATTATTATGAGCAATATGTCTTTTTTTTCATCTCTTGTAAATTTCATTTTAAACAGCCTCCAATGGTATAGGTATACCCCATGGGGTATAAGGTTACTTTAAAAAAAATTAAAGTCTAGAGTAATATTCCAAAATTGATGAAATATCACCCAATGCTTCATCAGTATCATTATCTTCAATGGCCTGTTTAACACAATGTTCGAGGTGTCCTTCGACAATAATATGTCCTACTTTGTGTAATGCAGATTTTGATGCATTTACCTGCATTAATATCTGTTCACAAGGAATGTCCTCATCAATCATACGATCTATAGCATTTAACTGGCCAATGATTTTTTTTATTCTTCTGTGAAGATTGTCACTATCCATACATTGTTTCAAAATAACACTTCCTATACCTATGGGGGTATGTATATGCTGTTGCACTATATAAAGTTTTTCTTAAATCAGTTCCAAAAAAATGTAAGTGTAAAAAATAGTTTAAAAAAATAAAAAAAGGAGGAAAAGTTCAAGATCATGCTTGATTTTCCATTTCTTCAAATTTAGCTGGGAAGTATTCGTCTACTACGTACTCGAGCCCATATTTTGAGAAAGATTGCTGTTCTGCTTTCTTACCAATCTTAAGCATTTTCTTAATTTCGGTTTGCCAGAAATCAGTTTTATACCTTGGGTCTTTAGAAAGCTCTTTTAGTCTCATGACGTCTACATCTTTGAGTTTATCTGTAGGTAAATCGTAGTTGATAATGTCGGATGCAGTTACTCCAATGAATTTGGCGTCAGGAGTTGCGAGGTCATGATTAACGTGAGCTAATTTTGCACTTCCTGAGATAATTACCTGTGCAATGTGGAATCCCCAAGGGTCTCCGTCGTTACAGATATATACCGGTAAGTCTAATTCTGTGTTGACTCTTTTAATGAATCTTCTTGTAGCACGAGCGGCTTGTCCTTTAAGTCCAACAATTAAACAGTTAAACCTTTCGTGTGCGTTTTCCTGAACTAACCTGTGGAACATTCCCATGGTTTCCACTGCCAGTACTTTGTCTACTTTATGGTCTAAAAATTCGACCTGGTCAATAGTAGGAGAAATTGTGTAACCGGATTTTCCCATTTTTGCAGCATTAACTTCCACTTCATCAAGAAGGGTAAGGTTTCCGTAAACTGATGCACCGTCTTCTTCAGGCATTAAACCTAAATCTTCACGGGTGGTTCCGAGAGTTACTTCTAAGTCTTCTCCAACGATGTTGGATTCTTGCTGTGATTTAAAACTGATTCCCCATCCTTCGGAAACATAGTACATTTCCCTGATTGTAGCTGTTTTTTCACGAGCAACAAGATCTTTACAGAAGTTTGCAACATAAACCATTTGTCCTAATTTTCTGATTTGTTTCACATTACCTAAGGACCTTCTACCGAATCTGTCACCTAAGACGTAGTATCTTTTTGCGTCATCGTAAACAATATTTCCAGTACCTCTTGATGGGATTCTAATACTAGGGACTTTGTTTTTTTCAATTTCTTCAATGATTTCTTGACCTAAACCTTTTAGCTTATTGAAGGTATATTCTTTTCTTTCTTCTTTATGTAATCTACCTTTTTTTGTATCTTCAGCCATTTAAATCACCTATTCATCTTCAAAACCATCTTCAACTTCATCTTCTTCGAAGTTATCTAATGCGGATTGACCTTCTTCAACTGCGCGTCCGTATTCATCAACTTCTTCCATGATAATTGCATCAAGTTCTTCTTCTTCCTCTTCTTCTTCAACTTTCTCACCAAGCAGTTCTGCAAGAGCTCTTTTTGTTACTTTTGCTAAAACTTCTTGATATTCAGGAACTCCGGTTTCACCGAGTTTTGCAGCTTCTTCGATAATAACTGGAACGTATTCTTCAAATACTTTAGAACGTTTTTCTTTTTCTTTAGCTGCTCTTTTAGCTCTCAGGTGTTTTTGTAATTTACGGGCTAATTTCATTGTTGCCTGTCTGATTTCGTGAACAATTTCAGGTTCTGGTGAAACACTTTGTTTTCCTGTTGAAAGGTAAGGTACCTGAGTTGAAATAATATTTACAAATAATGTCAATGGGGTGTTGTCCATATCTTTTAGGCCGTAACGTTTCCAGTCAATACTTTTGAGGGCTTCTGTAATAGCACAGCTTCCTGCATCAAATGTTAACGGAACTCTGTTAGCAAATCTCATAATTTCAGATTTTCTTTTCTCATTGACAACTCTTCCTGCATCTCCTCCGTATGCAAGTCCTGCTTCAATAATGAATGAAACACCTCCTGCATAGGTTACAGGTTTTCTGGTAATTGTGGTTACGAATTCAGGTTTAAGAATCTGTTTCATACCTTTTTCAATCTGTTCGGATCCGATTGGTATAAGTCCGTCTGTTGGAGGAGCCATGAATTTCATTTTCTTAAAGCAGTGCACGATAGCTTCCGCTTCAGGGAATGTCATAGCTTTAGGACGTTTATTCATATCAATGCCGGTGAGTTCAGCAATTTCATCAACTCTTTTGTTGGACATTCTTGACATTGATGAGGTTAACATACTTTTATATCTTCTACTGTCGGTATTTTGTGCCATTGTCATTAAGTCATCAGCACTTACACCTTTAGGGTGAGGTAATACTTCTTTTGGTTGTACTGGGACAACATTCGCTGCTCTTTTGAAAATATATTTGTGTCCTGATGGGTCTCTGAATGTGATTTTTGCGTGAGGGTTTCCAATCATGGTTCTTCTGATGTATTCGAAAGCACCCTGCTCTGCAAGTGAGTATGATACTTCTTTGAATTGTAATTCAATGCATACTCCAGTACTTTCGGCAGGATAATCTTCTCTTTCCATTAAAATTCCCCGGTTGTTTTTAACATCCATCTGGAATTTCATTTTCACTCCTTTAATTTCATCCCCGTCTTTGTAGCATGAAATTACGCGTGCAGGTTTACCGGTAGTCATCTGTGATAAAAGCACACAACCACTACATCCTAAACCTTGTTGTCCTCTTGATTGGATGTTTCTGAATTTGGATCCTGCAAACATCATACAGTATACCTGCATTACATAGTCTTCAGGAATTCCAGGTCCATTATCCTTGTGTCTTAAAATGTAATGTTCTTTATCAACACGCTTTAATTCTATATCAATATCAGGCAATATTCCTGCTTCTTCAGCTGCGTCAAAACTATTTGTAATCAGTTCGTGGAAAACAATAGTTAAAGAACGAATTTTACCTGTGAATCCAAGCATCTGTTTATTTTTTCTGAAGAACTCAGATGGGGTCAATCTCTGAAAGTCCTCTTCCCAGTCAAGTCCTACTTGTTCTTGAGCCAAAATTTTTCCTCCTAATAATTAAGTATGTTTTAGTTATTATCCTGACTATATTTAAATGAAATGAGAGAGCATTTGAAAAGTAATATTTATACCCTACCCTATCTAAGTCGATTAAATATATGGTAAAATAATAATTTAAAAACATGTAGAAAATATAGTATTTACACTATGCTATCTATATATGTTGGTTGAAGTATATAATAGTTTGCTATTAATTCCATAATTTTTATAGCAATCTTTTATTAAAATTGTTTCAGATATGTAATATTTATTTGATTCTGTTTTTAGAGGTTTATGGAGTTTATTTTTTAAAATAAATAAAAAGTTGTATGGCTTTATAATATTGTAATTACTCAGTAAAATTGTTTTTATTTGAAACTGACTAGTTTAAATAATTTTAATAATAAATTAAAAGTCATGATTTCAAAAAATAGTATTAACAATATTGTCCGCAAACTTCACCTTGATGAGTTCATAGAATCGCATAAGAGACTTCTTAGAGATAATCGCGGTGGATTTTTGATTCCTTTTGAAGTTAAAATAACTGACAAGGAATATGAAAGATACAGGCATCTTCCAATTGACTGGTCACTTTCGCCGATAACTAAAGATGACCTGCCTGCTGAATTTTCGGATAAGGCTGTAAAAACTGTTGACATGTTCAGAAAGAAAACTCATGACTTGGATGTGGAATGCATGATCTATTTTGACATTGAAACTGGAAACATTGTTTCATGTAATTTTGCAGATGATGGCTCTCCTGACCATGTAAGTGGGACAATATATCCAAATTTTCTCAAAGGAATGCATATTGCGTCTGCTCATAATCATCCAAGAAAATATGGCTCTCCTCCTTCGGGCAAAAATTTTGAAATGTTGCAGTATGATTTTGAAGAATTTGAAATTGTATTGTCTCAAAGGGAATTATGGGTTTTAGAATCAAAAACAGAGGTTTTTGATGAGTCCTTTATTAATGAAATTCGTAAAGATTTGGATGAAGGTTTACAAGCTATTTTGGATGAAATTTGTGAAGATTTGGATGAAGGTTATCTTGTATTGGATAATCTTAATGAGAAATATGGTAATTTTTTGTTAGGTTATTTAAATAATAGATTGGATAATATTAAACTAACTAGGAGGTATTTGGATGCATGATTATTATCAAGGTGAAAAAAAAGTAATAGTTACTAAAGATGTTGGTTTTAATAAATCAGAACTTATTTCACCAGAAAATCGTCAAAAATCTCGAGAAAGAATGAATAATCCAAATATAGTTTCTGGAAAATACAAATTAAAAGAGATTTTTGCTGATATTGGCATTACAGTCATTCCCGAAAAAATGACTTTTTGGTATCGGTTCACAGAATAATTAAAAAATAAGTTTTAGGAGTATTAACTCCTAATAATCTTTTTCATCAAAGTCGATGCCGTCCTTGAATTCAATTTTATCGTCTTCAATTCCAACGAGGTCTTTGAATTCTTTCATTTTTAAAGTTTCTTTTTTATGTTCTAAAAATCCATAGACAGATTTGTGTCTGGATCCGTTCAAAATCATTTCAATGGCTTCTTTTGCAATCATTATATTGTCCATTTCACCGATTAGAGAAACAGTTTTGCCATAAACTGCCATGTCCACTTCAGCCATTTCCATAATTATTTCGCGTGTTTTCCCGTCTTTTCCAATAATTCTGCCTTTATGTCTTGCAAGGGCTTTTTTGGATTTTCCAATGTATAATGGTAAGCTGATAACCTCTAAATAAATATCATCACTGACAAGTTTTAAAGCAACTTCAGGATTGAATCCGCGAGCTACTGCCTTAACAATATGATTTGCATTCCAGACACCTAAAGGGTCTTCCATATCTTCTCTAGGTGTAATGTAAACAGTACCGTCATCGCTGTCTATATCCAGCAGTGTTCCTGTTGCTTTTTCAATTGATTTTTTTACATTACCGTTGCTTCCGATTAAAGCCCCAACTCTGTTTTGAGGTATTTTTAAATAATCTGTTTCCGGCATTTTATCACCTTTTTAAATTAAAACTAATAATATTTATCTAATCAAAAATATTTAAAATTTAGGATTGTCATATTTCCCTAAAAATATGTTTTACTTGCGGTTTTTCTTCAGAATTCCATGTAAATTAATGATATATAAAAAATGATGATAAATAAATTCTAAAAAATAATAAAAATAAAGATAAGTTGGAATGCTACTGGAGTAACACCATTATCTTCCTGAATCGCCATCAGTTATTTTAAAAAACAAACTCGAATTGCCCTGTAATATGTGAGTTACTGGTGGGCATTTCTCCGTTAGGATTGATATTTTCTGAAGGCATATGCAAGAATTGATCCTGCAAAATTCTGCAGGACTGAATAAAGCGCTCCTGGAACTGTTGCCTGAGATAAGTTTGGAAAATGGGTTTTTGCAAGACTGGTTGACAAACCTGAATTCTGAAATGCCAGTTCGATAGCTACTGTAATTATCTGTTTTCTGTCCATTCCTGCAAGGCGGCCAATTCCAAATCCGATTAACATTGCAAGGGCATATTGTAGGATAATGACAATGAGTATTATAGCGGATGAGGTTAAGATAGCTTGTTTATTGGCTCCAATTACTCCTGCAACGATTAAACAGATTACAATTGATGATGCAGTAGGCAAATATTTTTTTAATTTTTCACAAAAATCAGGGAATTTGTAATTCAGGATTAAACCTAAAATAATTGGAACAATCACTATTTGAACAATTGAAATGAACATGTCTACTGGATTGAAATGAATTTGATTGCCTATTAACAATAATGTGATTATTGGAGTTAGTATAGGAGAAATTACAGTAGAAACTGCAGTCAAAGAAACTGACAGTGCCACATCTCCCTTTGCAAGAAAAGTAATGACGTCAGATGCGGTTCCTCCAGGAACTGTTCCAACAAGAATGAGTCCGACTGTCAAGGCGGTATCAAGTGAAAATGCCCTTGCAAGAGCAAATGCTATAAGTGGCATTACGATATATTGCGCTGAAATTCCAACTCCAATTGCCTTAGGATTTTTTAACACATTAATGAAGTCATCTGTTTTCAATGTGGTTCCCATTGTAAAAAGAACAACACTTAAAAGTAAATTAAGAATATTGATGCCATTATATTCGCTTAAAACCCATTTGAATGAATTCGGATAAACTAAAGAAATAGCTACTGCCACCAATATTATTATAAAAAAATATTTTTCAATAATGTTAAAAATCCCTTTCATAGTTCAATTTTTGATTTAGAACATTAAAAACGTATTGGTAATTATTGCGGTTGATAAATTGGATTGTCCGATTGGTGAGTTATTTATTTGATTTATGGGGAGGTATTCAAAATTTGGGATTGACATATTCCCATATTTCATCAAAACTGGTTTTAACACCAAGTTTGGTGTATTCGCGAACTAATGTATTTATGTCTCTTTCAAGCAGTTCTTTAGAAATAGGATTGTCTAAAACTACTGACTGTGAAACATCAATGATAACAGGTTCTTCATTCAGATTTAAAATATTGTAATTGGACAAATCTCCATGAACCAGTTTTGCCTCATTTACAAAGAGTTTCAGCTGCACAAGCAGTTTGTTGAAAAATTCATCAGGATTTTGTGGCGGCTGGTTTTTAACGGGCTGTGCAGGATTTCCGTTTTCATCGCCGATAAACTCAATAATCAATACATTATTTGCACTGGTTATAGGTTCGGGAACATTTACTCCAGCATTATACAGTCTGGTCAGATTTTTAAATTCCTTTGTAACCCATGAATAGATGATTTTTCTTTTGTTTTTGGTTTTAATGTTAAATCTCGGATCGCCTTTAAGGTAATAGTCCATTTTTTTAAAATCAGAAGTAGCTATTCTATAGATTTTAACAGCTACAAATTTTTCATCGTCTGTAATGCCTGTAAGTACGTTGGCTTCTTTACCTGTACTTATGGCGCCGTTTAAAACATCAATATGGCCCTGATTTGCTAATTTGTATAATGTCTCAAGTGTCAACTTATCAAAAATTTCATTTCCCACTTTCCTGTCGGAACTGTCCTTTTTTCTTTTCTGGGAATGCAATTTTTCATGTGCCTTGTCGGCTTTAGCAATCTTGCGGTCCATTTGTATCAAAAAAATAAGTAGTGAAGACTACATTTTTAAGTAGCCTTTTCTTTCAAGCCAGTTGGATTCGGTTTTGGTGTATCTCCAGATTACGTCTGCTTTTTCATCAGCCTGGAAGTCCCATGGTTTTACAAGGATTACATCTCCTTCACGAATCCAAATACGTTTTTTCATTTTACCAGGGATTCTGGTCATTCTTATATTTCCGTCAGCACAGCGGACTTTTAGTTTTCCGTGTCCCATGATTTGTTCAACTACTCCAGGTATTTCTCCTTTTTTAGGAGTTCTTACTCTTCTGTACTCTTGTTGATTATTGTTATTAGGTCTTGACAAATACTCTCCTCCAAAATAATAATACGTTCTCCATAAGATTAAATTATTTATATTTATATCAATATATTATATATTAATTTATTGGATTTTATATAAAGTGGTAACAATGGGAACCGAATTTTTAAAAATTAAAGAATGTGATGAAGCTATTGATATTATTCAAAATTTATTTAATGAAAACTTAAAGCCACAAAGTGAAGAGATTGATGTAAGTGAAGCTTATGGCAGAATACTGTTTGAAGATGTTTACTCAAGAATGGACTTTCCTCCATTCAACAAAGCCTTGAAGGACGGATTTGCCATAATGGCCAGTGACAGTTTCGGCGCATCCGAAGAATCTCCAAACACTTTGGAAGTCATTGATTTTCTTGAAGCCGGTGCAACAACCGATAAAAAGGTAGAGAAAGGAAAATGTATTGAAATCAGTACCGGCGCAGCAATGCCTGAAGGATCTGATGCTGTTTTGATGGTTGAATATGCTGAAAAGATGGACGGCGAAGTAAATCTTTTAACTACAGTAACACCATTTCAGGATGTTGCCAAAAAAGGTTCTGACATTGAAGAAGGTAAACTGATTCTTAAAAAAGGTGATTTCCTCAACCCTGGTAAAATCGGTGTTTTGCTTTCCCAGGGATTTGAAACTATTGAAGTTTATAAAAAACCGACTGTTGGTATAGTGTCATCAGGTAATGAAATTACACTTCAGGGTGAAGAGCTGGAATATGGAAAAATCTATGATGTAAATGGTGGAATGATTAAAAACGATGCCATTTCCTGTGGTGCAGATGCAAAATTCTTGGGGGTTATGAGAGATGACTATGATGAGGTAAAAGAGAAGATAGTTACATCCCTTGAAGAAGTTGACATACTGTTCTGTTCAGGCGGAACATCAGCAGGTTTGGGAGATGTATTAAAACATGTTCTTGATGAGCTTGGAGAAGTTCGTATCCATGGAATTTCAGTCCAGCCTGGAAAACCGACAATTGTAGGCGTCATTGACGGCAAACTTGTCATCGGCCTTCCTGGAAATCCTGTTTCTGCATTAATGATATTCAATGCATTTGTAGCTGAACCTTTAACAAGACTTGCAGGAATAGACAAGGACTTTGAATTGGCTACTGTTAAAGGCAAAATCACAAAAAGAATTCACTCTCAGGTTGGAAGAATGCAGTATCAGCTTGTTAAAGTAGATGGTGAAAATATTCAGCCAATATTCAAGGATTCAGGAGCTATATTTTCACTTTCCACTGCCGACGGTTATGTGAAAATTCCAAAATTGGTTGAACTGGTTGACGAGGGTGAAGAAGTAGAAGTTTATTTATTCAATTAAAATTAAAATTTTAAGTAGGTGCTATTATGGATTATGAAGTAAAAATGATTCCGGAACAAAAATTAGGAGTAATAAACTGCAAAACTCCAATTGAAGATTTAGGAATATTCCTTTCAATACTAATGGGTTGGGTAGATGCTGAAAATATTGAAACTGAAGGCGAACCGTTCATTGTTTATTTCTCACCAAGACATGAAGTAAATCAGGGTGATGTAGTTTATGATGTCAGCATTGCAATAAAAGAAGATGCAGATGAAACTGACAGAATTCGTGTCGTGGACATGATTGAAAACAAGGTTCTGGCCGGAAAGCATTACGGTTCCACAGATAATATCATGGATACCTATGCCGAACTTGTTGAAATCGCACAAGCAAATCATTATGATATCATCGGATCTCCTAAAGAAGTTCTAATTAAAAACTTCTACAACTGTGATGACGAAGATGAATTCGTAACTGAAATTCAATTGCCTATAATTGAGATGTAGGGTGATTTGATGTCTAAAAAGAAAGGTATCGATATTGAAGAAGAAATTGCAAATCTTGCTCGCAAAACCAACATCAATATGCGAAAAACAGAATTTGCTTATGAAAGCCAATTAAAACAATTGGATAAAGATATTGATAAAATTTTAAAAGAAAAAATTAGAGATTTTGACAAAAACAAGGAATTGACTTCCATTCATTTAGAAAACGATTATAAAACTGATTCACTCGATAGATATAGAGAAAAATTAAAAAGAATTTAATTTTTCTTCTTTTTTTTAATTTTGACCAACAACACGCAAGTCATGCGCCAATAGTTTAGGCATGACAAATGATCCGTATTGCTTTATTTCGGAGTTCAGACCTTCTACTTTTTTCATGATTTCAAATATGTTTCCGGAAATCATGGCCTTATTAATAGGATCTGCCAATTCTCCGTTTTCTATTTTGAATGCATTGCTTGCTTCAACTGAGAAGTCTCCGGAAATTGGATTTGCAGTATGTGCACCCAGTACGCTAGTTGTCAGAACTCCCTTGTCAATTTCAGATAAATCCTTCATTTCACTGAATTTAAACTCCAGATTGCTTGGTGCAATCATTGGGGTTGTTAAATATGAACCTCTATATCCGTTTGATGTTGTTTTGGTATCTACGGTATTGGCAGTGTAGATATCATAAATAAATGAGTTCAAAACACCATCTTTTATCAGGTCAGTTTTTTGAGATGGAGTTCCTTCCCCGTCACATTTTCCGGTGTTCATTCCTTTTTCTAAAAGCGGATTGTCTGTAATTGTAAGGGTAGGGTTTGTTATTTCACTGCCCATTTTATCTTTCAGAATCGACCTTCCTCTTCTTACATTTTCACCATTGAATGCTCCCATAAATGTCTGCAAAAGACCAATTGCAGCATAGTAGTCAAGCACTACATCATAATCATTGGTTTTTACCGGTTTAGTGTTTAGTGATCTTTTTGCTAAATCACATACTTCATTTGCTAATTTTTCACCATCAAGATCGAAGAATCTTGAGGACTGGGAATTGTATGCAGTTGCAATTTCTCCGTCTTTTTGAAGTGTCACGGACAATGCTATTCCAAAGCCTGTTCCTTCATCTTCTATTGAAACTCCGTTGGAATTGAGAATTAATGAACGTCCTTCACTTGCTGAAAAACCTGAACCGGTTACTTCGCATCCGCTGTCGGTGGCTGTTGAGATAACATTCTTTAAAAGTTCAACACCTTCATCAAGGTCTAAATCATTGAATTTATTATCATAAACTTTTTTTACATCAACCACTTTTTCTTCTTCGGCAAAGGCATAATTTTCATCTTGCTTTGTTAATTTTGCATTTTCAATAGCTTGATTTGCTGTTTGGGAAATTTTATCCAAGTTTGATGTAAATGCAAAACCTATTCTATTGTCTTTGATGATTCTTATTCCGACCCCTTGCTCGATTTCTTCTTTTGCAAAGTTCAGCTCGTCCTGTTTGGAGTCAAGTTCAATAACGTTTGATTCATCTACATAAATCTCGTAGGCATCACAGTTATTTTTTACAGCATTTTTTGCTTTTTCAGCTATTTCATATATCATATTATCACTATAGTGCAAATTTTTCGATGGCTTCAGCTACACCGTCTCCGAATAATTTTTCGCAGGTGTATGTGCTGATCTGTTTGAGTTTGTCTTCAGCATTTCCGACAGCAATCTTATATCCCACTTCTTTTAAGAAATCTTCATCATTTTCGCTGTCTCCAATAGCCATTACATTTTCCATATTTATTCCATTTCTTTCGCATAAATATTTGAGTGAACTTCCTTTATTCACTCTTTTATCGGTAATGTGAAGTGCAAAGCCGCTGTCATAAATTTCAAGATTATCCAAATATTTGAAATCTTTTAAAGATTCTTCCAATTCTTCTCTGTCAATGGTTTTGTAAAAGACGGTTTCTGTTAGTCTGTACATGTTGTCGTGGGAGGCATGTTTGTTGAATTTTTCACCTAACTTTTCTTTCAAGTGATTTTCGGCTGAAGTGACAAAGTCTCTTTCAACCATTGTTTCAACGGCATTGTTGTTTTCACCTTCCTTAAACACAACTCCTCCGTTTTCTGCTACAAGTCCTCCGCTGCAGCCTATAAGTACTTCTGCAGCATAGGCATAATTTACAACATTTCCGGTAACGATTATTGTAGGAATTCCTGCATCTTCCGCCTTTCTTAAGGCTTCAATTGCGGAAATGCATATTTTTCTTGTATCGTCAGTTATTGTTCCATCAATATCTACTGCAATTGCTTCTATTCTCATATTATCCTCTTGAATATCTGTGTGCGATGTTGCATGTTCCTTCCTTACTTACCATACATGCTCCGATTGGGTGTAGCGGATTGCATGCTTTTCTGAATAGTTTGCAGTCTTCAGGTCTTGCAAGGCCTCTTAAGATAGGTCCGCATATGCAGCCTGCAGGTGCTTCATTAACATCTTTAACTTCAATGTCGTATTTTTCACGTGCATTGAACTCGCTGAATTCGTCTTTAATTTCAAGGATTGAATTTGGAATTTTTGGAAATCCTCTCCATTCCCTTGATGTGACGTCGAATACCTGGTCAATCATGTCTTGAGCTATGACGTTTCCTTCTTCACGTACAGCTCTTTTGTATTCATTTTCAATTTTCGGTGTGTCATTGTGTATTTGTCTTAAAATCATGTAAACGGACATCAGTATGTCCAGAGGATTAAATCCTGCTACTGCCTGTGGTATTCCGAAGTCGGTTGAGAAATATTCAAAAGGTTTTGTTCCGATTATTGTACAGACATGTCCAGGCTGAATCAATGCGTTCAAACTGGTTTCTCCGGAATTGATTAAAAAGTCAATTGCCGGTGGAATTAGTCTGTGACAGGATAATACTGAAAAGTTTTCCGGTGGTGTGGATAACAGTTCTGCAGCTGTTGTAGGTGCTGTGGTTTCAAATCCTGCGGATATAAAAGCAACATCATTATCTTCTTTTTCAGCTATTTCAATAGCTCTGTTAATTCCATACACTACTCTTACATCTCCACCTTCCGCTTTTGCATCTGCAAGTGACCTTTCAGAACCAGGAACTCTCAGCATGTCTCCGAATGTGGTAATTGTCACTCCCTTGTCTATGAGTTCCAGTGCCTCATCAATTTCACGTGAAGGCACTACACAGACAGGACATCCTGGACCTGCAATGATTTCCACTTCGTCAGGAAGAAGACTTCTTATTCCATTTTCCATTATAGTATGTTCATGGGAACCACACACGTGCATTATTTTAACGGGTGTGGCTAGTTCGTTAATTTTACTTAATAACTTTTCAGACATATTTTTCATATTCATTCTAACACCGAAGATTTAATATTATACTACCTATATATTTAGTATTGTATTAATTATATTTTATTATATTATAAGGGATATTTATGTTTAATAATAATATGATATTAGTGGTTATACCTGCAAGGGGAGGTTCAAAAGGCATTCCTCGCAAGAATTTGAGGTTACTTAACAATAAACCGTTAATCTCTTATTCAATCGAGATAGCCAAGGCTTCCCAGTATGTTGATGATGTTGTTGTAACCACTGATGATTCTCAAATAGCATTGATAGCCGAAAAATTCGGAGCCAGTGTTATCAGGCGTTCCGAAGAACTTTCAACAGATGAAGTTCCTCTTGACCCGGTTATTCATGATGCAATGATTCAAAAGGAAAAATTGGCTTTTGATGAATACGATATTGTTATTACACTTCAGCCTACCTCACCATTAATTAAACCGGAGTCTTTGGATAAGGTTATCGAAAAATTTGAAGATTTCAGCATTGACAGTGTGATTTCAGTTGTTGACGATAGGAATTTAAGTTGGGGATATGATGAAAACAATCAGAGATATTTCCCAAATTACATTGAAAGGTGTGACAAGCAGGATTTACCGATATCATTAAAGGAAACCGGTGCAATCTTGGCCACTAGAAGATCATTTGTTCATGAAAATTCACGCTTGGGAACAAACATCGGCATTGTTGAAGTTTCCCGTGAAGAAAGTGTCAATATTGAGGAGTATGAGGACTGGTGGCTCGCTGAAAATTATCTCAAAAAGAAAAGGATAGCTATTGTTGTTAATGCAAATGATGAAATCGGAACCAGTCACATGGACCGCTGCATTACCATAGCCTCAAAGCTGGTATTTCATGAAGTTCTGTTTTTAATTGATGAGCACTATCAGTTAGGAATAGACATGATAAATAAATTCAATTATTCATTTAAAACCTATGATGATTTTGATGATTTATTTAAAATTTTAAAGGAATATAATCCTCACATTGTTCTCAACGATATTTTAAATACCTCTGGAGAATATGTTTCATCTTTAAAAACTGACGGATATTTTGTTGTAAACTTTGAGGATGTTGGTTTGGGAAGCGGCATTGCCGATGTGGTATTTGATGATTTATATGAACATGACTTATCCGAGGAAAATGCATTCACTAGCTATAAATACTTTATTTTAAACGATGAATTTTTCTATCAGCCTTCCAAAATCATTACTAATGATGTTAACAGGATACTGATTAAGTTTGGAAATACAGATGCTGATGATTTAACAGAAAAAGTCATTGATGCAATACTGGCCACAAATTATGACGGCAGAATTGATGTCATTGTTGGACTGGGTTACGCCCGTTTGGAAGAAATCATATCCAAGTATGAATCAAATCCGTTAATCCAAATCTATAGAAATGTTGCAAATGTCAGTGAATTCATATTCAAGGCAGATATTGTTTTCACATCTGCAGACAAATCAGTTTATGAAATCTGCTCATTGGGCGTTCCGGCAATCGTTTTATGTCAAAATGAAAGAGAGCTGTCACATTCATTCATTAATCCTGATCACGGATTTATCAATTTGGGGCTTGGCAGGGATGTCGGAAGACAGGAAATCATTGACTGTTTTGCTAACCTGGTAAATAATTATGATTTAAGATTGGAATTGAATGAACGGATGTTGAATTTGGATTTAAGGTACGGATTTGAAAATATGCTTTCCGTTGTGGAAGAAGAATATAGGAAATTCGTATTTAATCAAAAATGATTATTATGAGAGTATTTACTAAAAAACCATTTTTAATAGCGGACATAAGTGTTGCATTTTATGAATTCGCTTTAAAGGAAGGAATTGCAGATTTGGAAGCTGCTAAATTTTTAATCAATGAAGCTCATGAATGCGGTGTCGATGCAGTAATGTTTCAATCATTCAAGGCTGAAAACATAATTTCAAGAGATGTCGATGCACTTGACAGTCTGGACATATCTAAAAATTCATATTTCGATTCTTTTAAACAATTTGATAAATTTGGAGTTGGTGAATTTAGGCAATTGGCCGATTACTGCCACAGCATAGGAATGGTATTTTTATCATCACCTCTTGATTTTGAATCTGCAGATTATCTGGAGGATTTTTTGGATATTTATAAAATTTCCTCTTCAGACATAACAAATATTCCCTTTATTAAACATATTGCATGTAAAAATAAACCGATTCTGCTTTCAACCGGTGCGGCTACTTTACTTGAGATTAAACAAGCAATCAGAGCTATTGAAGAAGTTTCTACAGTGGATGTAGTAATAATGCATTCTGTTCTGTCTTTTCCCACAAGATATGAGGATGCTAATTTATTGATGATTAAAGATTTGGTGGAGAATTTCCCTGAATATGAAATAGGCTATTCAGACCACACTCAACCTGATGATGAAATGGCCGTTTTAACAACTGCATATAATTACGGCGCTGATGTATTGGAAAAACATTTCACATTCGATAAAAAATATTCCGGTGTTGATTCATGTTATGCAATGGATGCAGATGACGTTATTAAATTTAAAAGAAATGTACTATTTTTATCAAAGATTAACGGACGCATGAATAAACAGCCGTTGATTTGCGAATCATATGCAAGAAAGGAATATCGTAAATCCATAGTCGCTAAAAGAGATATTAAAAAAGGAGAATGCATCTCAAGAGAAGACATTACATTCAAACGTCCGGGCATAGGCATTTCTCCTGTGGATGTTGATGATGTTGTCGGAAAAACAGCATGCACAGACATTTCTGAAGATACTTTAATTAGTTTTAAAATGTTAAAATAAAAAAAAGAAATTAAATTATTTCTGAAGAACAATCTGCAGAGTAGTTGTTGATTAAAACAGCACATTTATCGATTGTTTCAGAGTCTAATTTAATTGTACTGGTTTGAATTTGATTTAATAATTCTTCGATAAATAAATCTTCATCTGTTAAAGGTAAATTTATCACAACAACTTCATTGTTAATGAAACCTACTAAAGGTTCGACAAAGCAATTTTTAATGTTGTTGTCATTAAGGAAGTTAATTAAATCTTCACCTAAAGCCAATGCTTTTTGTTTGATTTTATTGTCTTGTGAGAATTTAGCCTGTTTTGTGGTATATCTAAATCTTCTCACATTTCCAGTGTCGTGGAATTCTTCAATTTTATCTTCCTCTAGTTCACTAGATCCAATCAAATTCAAGTTTTCATTTTCAGATTCCAATCTGAGTTTTGGATTGTATTTTTGGGATAATAAAGCGTATATTCCAGTTGGACCTACAACTAAATGGTTTATGCTAGCGTTGGATGTTGGAGTTTTAACATTGTAGAACACGTAGTAATCATCTGGTAAGGTTAATAAATGTTCTCTGATGATTCTTGTTCTAATTTCAGTTTCTTTAACATCTCTAGTTTTATAAATTCCATAACATAAGATAATTACGCCAATAAATAAAGCAACGATTCCAATACCACTGTTGAACAGTAATATTTCAATAATACTTAAAATAAAAATAACTGCTCCAAGAATGAGAATCATGGTATTTGTATCTAGATTTGAAAAATCAAAGTCATTTTTTCCAGGGTCAAAAAGTGAGCCGGAAATCTCGCCTGTATTTTCATCAGGTTCAGGTATTTTCAGCCTGTCAATGAAACTTCCCATGGATCTTTTACTAGATTTTTCGTTCATGTTATCAGGATAATACTCTTTCATTCCTTTGAAGAATTCGTCTTTAAGGAAGTTTTTAAGAATATTGTAGTCGTTGGTTTTTGGAAGTGCGAATTCTTTTCCAAATTTTGATAACACATTTTGAGGAATTGTTGTTCTTGCAGTTCTAGAATTAGCTTCTTGTTCAAGTTTAAGCTCTTCTTCTTTCTTTTCAACTTTAGCTATTTCTAGCATATGTTCTTCTGAGAAGAAATTTTCTAATCTGCCAGTAATTGATTTTAGTGAGCGTGGACTATCCTCTGTTTGTTCTTCTTCGGTTTCAGGCTGTTTTTCTTGGAATTGTGATTCTTGTCTAATGTTTTTAACTTCTTTTCGTCTTTCTTCAATATATTTATCCAATTCTTTATTCATTTCTTCGTCTAAATATCTTAAAGAACCTCCACAGCTATCACATTCATAATCAAGTATGCTGTCACTGTTTTTGATTTTATATTTCAATCCGCAGTCTTCACATTGAACGATTTGTGAATTGTCATACTTGAATGAATCAATAAATGAGGAACGAGAGTTATTTTCATCATCAGAATACTCTTCCAAGTATTCTAAGTCGCCTGCACAGGAAGAACACTCGAATGTAGATATATCGTCATCGTCATCGAGTTGGTATTTTGCACCACAGTTCTTACAGCATACAACTTTCATATTATCCTCTTAAAATTTTTATGATACTATTTTTTTATTTTTCTTTTTATATATGTTTCTAATTTAATCATAATTTTTACTTGAATTTGATAATCTTTCTATGGAAATTATGTTTAATTAACATTTATTTTAAATAATATTTCATATTCCATAGCTATTATCCAAATAATATAAGTGAACTTCTCCGTTGTGATAAATTTCAGTGTATGGACTTCCAATTGTCTTGTTGTCGGCTGCAATAAAGTATGTCACATTTTGACTTTGCATCTTATCAACAAAATCCGTTGAATTTGACTCTTTTTCACAGGATGGAATTTGCTTTTTCATTATAAATGACATGTCCCCTCCACGGTCTGCCCAAATGGTTTTATTGAGGTATTGGGGGTCATGTTTCATTAACCATTCCCCGACATTTTTCTCTTCTGCGGCTGCTGTTTCAAAGTTTGCAGGTGTCTGATCATCATATGTATGCGGGGTGCTTGAAAGTGCAAAAGCTCCGGTACATAATAATATTAAACAAATCAATCCGATTGGTGCGATTACTTTAATTTTGTCAATGTAATTGATGTTTTTCAGCCTGTTGAATATCAATGAAAGTGAAACAATCACGAAATATGCAATTACCGGAAGTACTGGCATAAAGTAACGGTCAACTTTGATATGATAATATGAAATGAATGTGAAGTTCACTACAAACCAGTAAAACATAACAAAATCAAAGGTGAATTCATCCATTTCCGCTTTATTCAGCAATCTGTAAAGAGCCAGAAGTGCAATTGTGATTATTCCGATTGTTATTACGATAGACACTTTTGTAAATGTGATTAGATAAATTGCAAGCCCTACGATGAATATTGCCAGTTTTATTTTGTAATGTTCATTTTTTATTGCGTTTATGTTTTCAGGGGTGAATAATTTTTTCAGATATAATACAATTCCCGCTATCAGGATTACAAGTAAAATGTATGAGATTATTGACGGATATCCTCCTGTCCATTGCATTTTGTCTATTAGGAATGCTCCCGGTTTTAATGAGTACGGAATAAAATGAGCAGCTCCCATATAAATTAAAAAGTTTTTCACGTAATAGAAAGGATTGTTTGCGGTTAATGCATTATGTGTTGAATTTGTTATGTCGCTGCCCTGTGATACGAAAAACAGTCCTATGTCAAGGTAGTAATAAATTCCGATAAATACTGCAAATACCAATGCACCACAAACACATCCAATTATAATGTCTCTGATGTTGGTTTTTATATATGAAATAGGGTTGTCAACCAGTAAAAATTGAATAAAAATCACCGGAAACATCAAAAGGACAGTATACCTTGTAAAGAATCCCAGTATGATGAGGGGTATTGCAATGTAGAAAAACTTTGTACTTTTCTTAAATGACAGTATCATGAAATAAACCGCCCAGATTGACAGGCAGATTCCCGGAATGTCAAGCATTCCTTTTGTAACCCATACAATTATCAGCGGAAATGTTGACAATATCATTGATCCGGTAAAACTCAAAACTTCATCGAATCGTAATCTTAACAGGAAATACATTCCTAATGCGGCCAATACGTAAAATGCGCTGCTTACGACAATTATTGTTAAATCAGATATGAATCCCATTCTGAAAAATATTGAAGTTAACATTGGGATGAACGGGGACAGCCCTCGTGTGTTGGCCAGTCCTGTATCATAACCTGCATAGAAAAGCGCATTGTTCAGGTAGAAAAAGACATCTCTGACGTAATACACTCCTGCTTTTCCATCAATATTGAGCAATAATAATGTTATCACTATAACAATCAGCAGCAATGATGAAATTGCAATGATGTCTCGTTTGCGTTCCATTAAATTCATTTAAAATTCTCCTTAAAATGATCCAAATATAAATGCAACAAATGCAATCAACATTCCTATCTTCAGATATTTTGAAACTTTCCCTGCTGTTTTTCTGTCCTGATTTCTGATAATTAAAAATGCTGAGTAGATAAACAGTAAAACAGCTATTGCTATAACAATCAGATAGTAAAAACCGAAGATGTTGATGAAGTATAATAACGGGCAGAGTGCGCAATCGATTATTATTAAAATAAATGCCAGTGTTGCAGTAATTTTTTCTCCATATAAAATAGGTAAAGTTTTTGCTCCTTCAGCTTTATCTCCTTCCATGTCCTCTATGTCCTTTACAAGTTCACGGGCGGTTGTCATTACAAATGCAAAGAATCCAAGATATATTGAAGTCAATACTATTTCAGGGTTGTTTAAACTGAATCCTGCAAATACAAATCCGAAACCTGTCATGAATCCCACTGCAAGATTTCCGATTAGCGGTGTTGATTTTAACTTATATGCGTATAAGTAAAGGACAACGTCTGCAATCAGCACAATAATGAAAGGAATCCAATTTTGAGTCAGATAACTTATTAAAAATCCACATATTGTTCCAAGAAGGAATAATACATAACTGTAATTTCGACCTGCGGTCAGTGAAATTCTCCCTGAGGGTATTGGTCGTTCGGGCTTGTTGATCAAATCAATCTGATAATCAAAATAATCATTTATAACATTTCCTGCAGCAGTTTCAAAAAACACTGCTAAAAATGCAAGAATTATCGGTAAATTAAAACTCCTGTTTATAATAGCTATTAAAATTACAACAATTCCACCCATTATTGCATTTCCAGGTCTTAAAATTTCAACATACGGATTCATTATATTTTCCCTCTAATGTTTTCATTGAGTATTATTTATATGATTATAGAATATATTTTTTATTAGAAATCATTAAAATAAAGCATAATTTTATAAAGTATATTACATAACATAATATTAGTATTTTATTTATTAAAATTATTATTTGATTAAATTTTTAGCTGGTGTTAAATTTGGATAAAATTAAAATAGCTATTGTTGGAATAGGTAACTGTGCAAGTTCACTTATTCAAGGAATTCATTATTATGATGGTAAAAAACCAGAAGATGCTATAGGACTTATGCATTGGGATATTGGTGGTTATGAACCTAGTGATATCGACGTTGTTGCGGCTTTCGATGTAGATGCAAGAAAAGTCGGAAAAACTATTGACGAAGCAATATTCGCTAAACCTAACTGTACCACTGTTTTCCAAAAGGATATTCCTAAATATGATGTTAAAGTAAGTATGGGTCATGTTTTGGATGGTGTTGCAGAACACATGTCCAATTATGATGATGAGTACACTTTTGTTGTAAGTGATGCTGAACCTGTTGACGTTGTTAGTGTTTTAAAAGAAAGCGGTGCAGAAATTTTAGTTAATTACTTGCCTGTAGGTTCAGAACAAGCAGCAAGATACTATGCACAATGCGCTCTTGATGCAGGAATAGCATATGTGAATTGTATGCCTGTATTTATTGTAAGTGATGATGAATGGGATGCTAAATTCAGAGAAAAAGGTATTCCTATAGTTGGTGACGATATTAAAGCTCAAATTGGTGCTACCATTACTCACAGAACACTAGCTAGCTTATTCATGGATAGGGGTGTAAAATTAGACAAAACCTATCAAATCAACACTGGTGGTAACACTGACTTTTTAAACATGCTCAATCGTGAAAGATTAGACTCCAAAAAAGAGTCCAAAACTGAAGCTGTTCAATCCGTATTAAAAGAAAGAATGGATGACAGGGATATTCACATTGGTCCAAGTGATTACGTGCCATGGCAAAATGATAATAAGTTATGCTTCCTCAGAATGGAAGGTCGTACATTCGGTGATGTTCCAATGAACATCGAACTCAGATTAAGTGTAGAAGATTCTCCAAACTCTGCAGGTTGTGTTATTGATGCAGTAAGATGCTGTAAACTCGGTTTAGAAAGAGGTGTCGGTGGTCAATTAACTTCTATTTCTTCATACACCATGAAACACCCTCCGGTACAGTACACTGATGATGAAGCATATGAAAATGTTGAAAAATTCATTTCTGGCGAATTAGAAAGATAATTTTTCAATTATTTTTTCTTTTTTTTAACACTACTTTTTTTTTAAAATTAAATTATTTTATATAATTAATTTATATAATACAAAAAACATATATTATAGTTGGATATTTTATGATTATTTATTAAATAAAATTTGAAAGAGGTGTAAATTAATGGCAAAAGTAAGATTTACAGAAACAGCGCTTCGTGATGCTCACCAATCCTTGCTTGCAACTAGGATGAGAACAAGAGACATGATTCCTATTGCTGAAGAGATGGACAATGTAGGATATTTCTCTGTTGAAGCTTGGGGTGGAGCTACTTTTGATACATGTATAAGATATTTAAACGAAGATCCATGGGAAAGATTAAGACAATTAAAAGCTGAATTCAATAAAACTCCTGTTCAAATGCTTTTAAGAGGACAAAATTTAGTAGGTTACAAACATTATGCTGACGATGTTGTTACAAAATTCGTGGAAAAATCTTATGAAAATGGGGTAGACATTTTCAGAATTTTTGATGCATTAAATGATATAAGGAACATGGAAAAGGCAATTAAAGTAGCTAAAGATCAAGGAGCTCATGTACAAGGTACAATAAGTTACACAATCAGCCCTGTACATACAATTGATGATTTTGTAGACCTTGCAAAAAATTTAGAAGCACTTGACTGTGATTCCGTAGCTATTAAGGATATGGCTGGTTTAATCACTCCTTCTGCAGCTTACGAATTGGTGTCCAAATTAAAAGAGGAAACTGATTTGCTAGTTGATTTACACAGTCACTGTACCAGTGGTATGACTCCTGTAAGTTATTATGCAGCATGTCAGGCTGGTGTCGATATCTTGGATACTGCAATTTCTCCTCTTGCATGGGGAACAAGCCAACCACCTACTGAAAGTATGGTTGCAGCACTCCAGGGAACTCCTTATGATACCGGTTTGGATTTAAAATTATTGTCTCACATTAAAAAATACTTTGACGATATCAGAGAAAAATACGCAGGTATTCTTGACCCTATTTCTGAAAGTATTGATGCTGATGTATTATTATACCAAATTCCTGGTGGAATGCTTTCAAATCTTGTTTCTCAACTTAAAGAGCAAAATGCTCTTGACAGATATGCTGACGTATTGGAAGAAATGCCTCGTGTTAGAAAAGACATGGGATACCCACCATTAGTAACTCCAACAAGTCAAATTGTAGGTATTCAATCAGTAATGAACGTTTTAGGTGGAGAAAGATACAAAACCGTATCCAATGAAGTTAAAGAATACATGAAAGGAATGTATGGTAAACCTCCAGCTCCAGTTGATCCTGAAATATCCAAAAGAATCATCGGAGATGAAGAAGTCATTACCTGCAGGCCTGCTGATTTAATCGAACCTGAATTCGATAAATTCAAATCTGAAGGTGAAGCTGAAGGTTTTGTCAAATCAGATGAAGATGCTTTAACATATGCGTTATATCCTCCTATCGCTCCTAAATTCCTTAAAGGTGAAGCTGAAGAGGAAGAGCTCAAAGCTCCTCGTTCACTTAATGAAGATGAAGGAATTGGAATTCCAACAGAATATAATGTTGAAGTCGATGGAGACGTATTTGAAGTTAAAATCATGCCTACCGGATTTATGGAAATCGGTGAAGGAACCAGAACAACTGGAGGTCCTGTCGGTGATATTGAAGGTGGAGTAATCTCTGCAATGCAGGGTATGGTTATTAAACTCAATGTTAATGTTGGGGATAAAGTCGAAAAAGGTTCAACAATCTGTGTTATTGAGGCTATGAAGATGGAAAACGATATTCAGTCTGAAGTTGACGGTGTCGTTGAGGAAATCTTTGTGGAACCTGGTGATGCAGTAAGCATTGGTGATATTATAATGGTAATCAAATAGATTACCTTAATTCTATTTTTTTGTAATTTTAAACTTACTTTCTACTTTAAATATTCTTTTTTAAATAATTATAATTTAGAAATTTTTTTGGCAGTGATAATATGAAAGATATTTTTGACGAATGTCAATTTGGAGATTTAAAACTTAACAGTCGTATAGTCAGAACAGGCACATGGGAAACAGAAACAGAGGAAGGGGGATTTCTCTCACCTGCAATTTATGACAGGTATGAAAAAATTGCAAGTTCAGGAACAGGTTTAATAATATCTGAAATGTTTGTATTGGACCATAAAGATCGTTTTGCCCCATATTCATCCAGTTTGAATTATTTGGGTTTTGTTAAAGACTATAAGATGATAACTGATATCTGTCACAATCATGACGTACCTATACTTGGACAGTTAGCATTCTTTTACTATGATGATGGAGACAATCAAAAAGCAGAACCAAATGACCTGACCATTGAAGGAATCAGAAAGTTGCAGGCAGAAGTGATAATGGCTGCTAAAAAATTCTCATTTGCAGGTTTTGACGGTATTCAGATTGACATGGGAAATAATTTTTATCTAGCCAAATTCATCAACCCTTACTTCAATCAGAGAAATGATGAATATGGCGGAAGCACTGAAAACCGTGTAAGAATTGCATCTGAAATTATCAAACTCATTAAAAAAACCATGGATATGCATGTAAGTATCAGAATCAATCCGTGGGATGTTAGAAAAGGAGGAATGACTGCTGAAGAAAGTATCAAAGTTGCCCGTGAACTTGAAAAGGCAGGTGCAGACAGCATTCAATTGACTGCAAGAACCATCTCTTACCTTTATGATGGAAAGGAAAAACATCCATTTTTAGTTTATGCGGACAAACTGATTGATGAGATTGACATTCCTTTAATTTTAGGAGGATCTCTAAGGGATATGGCATCAATGAATGATGTTTTAAATCATACTGATGTGGAATTCCTTTCAATGTCAAAACCGTTCGTGGCGCAGGCTGACTTCTTGGCTGAATGGAAAGCTAACGGTGAGGGAGTTTCAATTTGTCAAAGCTGTAATAATTGTTATTCTAAAAAAACAAGTACCTGTTTTAAATATGATTAATGGCCGAATTTAAATTCGCCATTACCTTTTTTTTTATTTGCCACTGATTGTGGTCTTTGATTCTATAATTTTGTACCCAGTATTCTGCAGAATTTTTCTTCTTTAATGTTTTTGCTGCCACATCTTGGACAGGTTTCTTCGTCTTCTTTAACTTCTGCTTCGCATTCCTGACAGATTTTCATATAATCTCTCCTATAAATGTTTGTTGTAGTAGGTTAATAAAATTTGGTTAAATCGGCTGTTGTCGGATGTCTGTTGTTCATGAAGTTTTGATTGGTATTTCGATTCCTGATAATTGTATTCTTCATCCTGATTTAACTGGTTAATTTTTTGCTCTTTGTATATATCAATGGATTTGTCCAGTGCATTATAAAATGCATCTTCACTTATTTCACTTGGTGATGTATTTTTAATTAAGTTTTCAATGTCTCTGTTAATTTCCTTGCCCGTCCATGCAATTTCGTAGACGGATTTTCCTGAAGCAAAATATGCATGGGAATGATAATCATTAACATAGGGGTTGTGCTGGTAAAAATGCCTTACCGGATGATTTGATATATCCAAATCCTCTTCAAATTCCTTTTCACTTGCCCACAGGCCGATGGCACTGGCAACATTTTCATCAATGCATCTGATTGAAAAAGTGTTGTTTAACCGGTAGGAATTATTATCCAATTCTCCTCCCTGATATTTTGGAGGTAAACTAAATTCTGCATCATTAACTTTAACGTTTGAGCCTGCATAAACGAAACTCATTAGTAAAATTGTTAATGTTAATGCAACCATTATCCTTTTCATATTCTCATCTATGTCGGCGGGGATTAAAAAACTTTTTTATACACAACTTACAAATATATTATCATGGCCAAAGATGATAGAAGCAGTGTTAATCCATTCACTGGAAAATCACATTTTGATATTGTTAATGATGATAAGTTTCTACGGGATTCATATAATGAATATTATGCCATGATTAATCAGGCACAGCTTTTAGACAATACTCCAAATGGTCAAATTGTCAGAAATGTTGCTGTCAGGTTGATTCAGGCTGTAGAAAATTATTTAGCTAAGATTGGCAGAAGCGATTACACTGAAGATTATTATGATTGGGATTTCCATTTGGTTGGCGATAATACAGTCAATGCATTCTGCATGCCTGGTGGAAAAATCGTGATGTTTTCAGGTATTCTTTCTGTTGCAAATACTGAGGAAAAGGTTGCATTTATTTTAGGTCATGAAATGGCACATGCCCTTCTTGACCATTCAAGGACCAGATTGAGTGCGCAGAATGCTCAAAACGCAATTACTTCTGCCGCTTGGATTGGAAGTTTTGCACTGGATTTGGTAGGTCTTGGAGGTATAGGCAATCTTACAAGGGCAGCTACCAACGTTGCAAGCATTGGTTCTCAATTTTTCTTAATGAATCCGTGGGGAAGAGATCAGGAACTTGAAGCCGATAAGCTGGGCATGATGATAATTCACTGGGCAGGTTATGACATCTCTTCAATTCCTGCATTCTGGGAATCTATGGCTGGGGGAAATCCTAATACTCATGATTTTTTCTCAACACATCCCTCAGATTCAAAAAGAATAGCTGCAATGAAGGAATTGATTTATGAAATTGAGAATGAGAAGGATTTTTATTCCACACCTGTTTTAAGTGATTCTCCTGCTTCAAAAAATGATCCAAAATCTTCAAGTAGGTCTGGCGGAGACATTGTAAAATATTGTCAAAGCTGCGGCAGTCAGGCTGACATTGATGCTCAGTTCTGCACTAATTGTGGGGCTAAATTTGAGGATGAATCAAAATGTCCTAATTGCGGTGCTTCTATTGTTCAAGGTGATAAATTTTGCACAAACTGTGGAAATAAGCTTTAATGGAGGAATTCTATGGTTGATGAAGAATTAGATGAAGAAGAAGAAATGACCTATGAAGAACTTTTAGAGTATCTGAATAATTCTACTTATAGACTTAAAGTTTTGAAATCTCTTTTGGATGATCCAAAAATGCCTAAGCATATTTCTGATGATTGCGGTATTTTACAAAACCACATATCCAATGTCCTAAGCATATTAAAGGGTTTTGATTTGGTGGTTTGTATCAATCCTGAAGTTAAGAAAGGCCGTATATACAGGCTTACGGAGTATGGTGAAAAAGTTTGCAGTGATTTATTCTAATTTTTTTATTTTTTTTGGTCAGATGGAAAAGTTTATATACTTCCTGAGGATAATATATTGTGTGTAAGTTACTAATAACTTATTACCATTTTTGAAGGAGGCAACATCATGACAAAAACATTACCATTTGATGAAGATGTGGACTTGATATTTTTAATTGACCGTAGCGGATCAATGTATGGCTCCGAAGATGATACAATCGGTGGCTTCAATTCATTTTTAGAAAAAGAAAGGGCAAAGGAGTTTAATACAAAAGTAACAACTGTTCTTTTCGACCATCAGTATGAAATATTATACAAAAGAAAACCAATCACTGAAGTTAAAAATCTCACAAGAGAAGAATACTATGTCAGAGGTTCAACAGCTCTTTTAGATGCAATCGGAAGAACTATCACCACTTTGGATAAGGAAATCAAAAATAAAGTACTGTTTGTTATCATGACTGACGGAATGGAAAATTCTTCAGTTGAATTTTCAAAATCTCAAATCAGCAGCATGATTTCAAACCATAACTGGGAATTCATATTCATCGGTGCAGACATCGATTCCTATTCCGAAGCAAGAAAAATAGGTATTAGTAAATCCCATACAGCTAATTATAGAAAATCAGAAAAAGGTATTACTGGACTATTTGATGCAGTTGAAGTTGCAACAGATTCTTTAAGAGCTAATTATTGTCTGGAAGATGTAGATTGGAAGAAGGATTTAAAAGATTATGATTAATTCTCATATTCACTTAAATCTTCAATATTTAATTTTTTAAAGGCTCTTTTTCGTCTCATGCAACTTTCACAAACACCGCAGTGCTTGTCGCTGCCTTTATAACAAGAATAGCTTAATTCCATTGGAGCGCCAACTTCAACTCCTAACTTTACTATTTCCTCTTTATCTAAATCAATTGCTGGCGCTTCAATTTTAATATTATCCGGTGAACCCACACCAATCAATTCATTGAACTTTTCCAGATATTCCTTTGAATTGTCCGGAAATGTTGCGGCTTCTTCAGCATCCCATCCGACAATTATTATCTCAGCACCAATGCTTTCCGCATAAGACAGTGCAATAGATGTAAAAACGGTATTTCTGGCCGGAACCCAAACGCTGCTTGCAGTTTCACTGCTTTTATCGGGATCATCCAAATCATCAAGGGAAACTTCCGGAATTTCTTCTGAAGTGTTCAGGCTTGATGTGCTTATTTTTGAAAGCCATGGCAGGTCAATAACTTCATGTGTCCAGTTCATTTTTTTACATATTTCTTTTGCAGCTTTAACTTCTCTTTGGAATGCTTTTTGACCGTAATTGAATGTTATTGCATGAATTTCATAGTCTTTTGAATAGACGCTTGTTGCAACGGTACAATCAAGGCCTCCTGAAAGTACGGATATTGCCTTTTTCATTTAATCAGCTCTTTGATTTTTCTAAGCGGGAGGCCGCTGTCCTCTGCAATCCTTTTCAAATCTTCATATTCAGGTCTTTTTGAGATTATATCTCCGTTAATGTAGCCTATCTTAAATGTCACTTCATAATCCTTGCCGTTAATGTCAAAGGTCTTTTTTGTAAATTCTCTTTTGGCAACTCCTCTGTGCATATTTGGAGAAATTCTAATCCCTAAGCTTCCTGTTTCAGCAAATATGGTTTCAACAATTTTGTCCCTGTTTTTTCTGGATGAAATTACCTTTAAAAGACTTCCCTGACGGTTTTTCTTCATGATTATTGGTGTAACTGACACATCACTTGCCCCGGCATCTAGGAGTTTGTCAAAAAGATATCCTATTTCCTCTCCGGTCAGATGGTCGATATTGGTTTCAATAACATCTATTCTGTCACTTTCGGTAATGTCTGAAGTTTCAATTATTCTTAAAATGTTTGGATGGTTGAAATCTTTTCTTCCGGCGCCGTAACCTACATTTTTAGGCTTGGCTGATGGGATGAATTCTTTAATTTCATCACAGATTTCCATATAAATCGCACAGCCTGTAGGGGTCGCAAGTTCACTGTTTACAGGGCCTCCGATAATGTGTGCACCATTTAATATTTCAAGGACCGCTGGTGCCGGAACAGGAATGATTCCATGGGCAGTTTTCACAGTTCCTCCGCCAACGGCTATTGGAAGACCAATGATTTTTTGTTTATCAAGATTCAGTGAGTAGTATCCATATATTGATCCGATTACATCAGCCACTGCATCACTGGCTCCGACTTCATGAAAATGAACTTCCTCCATTGTTTTTCCATGGACTTTTGACTCGGCTTTTGCAATCCTTTCAAAAACTTTAATTGCAGTCTTTTTAACTTTTTCGTCAATCTCGAGCTTTTCTATTTTTTCAATGAATTCTGGATAGTTGATTGAATGTTTGTGTTCCATCATTTCAACATGGCAGTATGTTGAGTTGATTCCGCTTTTAAGTTTTTTTTCAAAAGTCACCTCAACCTTTCCAAATTCATAAGCTGACTTTTCCATAATGCTTTTTAATTCATTGGAATCTGCTCCCAAATCAACTAAAGCACCAATAATCATATTTCCAGCTATTCCGCTGGATTGGGGGTCAATTATTATTGTCATGAAATTATTCCTTTTGTATTCAGTTAATATAATTTTAAATTAAATAATTTATATATTATATGTTAAGTTAATTATCCAGGTCATATTATGGAAAGTAATAAATTTAACATTATCGAAAAGGATTATGGTATTTGCATTAACAATCCGAATCATTTTTTGGCTTTCAGTGATTTTACTGTAAGCGACGGTATCGACATAGTTGAAAATGTAAATATATTGAAGGCAAAGGATGAATTTGAAGCTACAGCAAAACGGGCTGAAGCATTCAATCAGTCCCAGGGTTCATACATTGCACAGGCAACTGATTCCTTGAATTACTTTGTAAATTCATATGGCGATTTGACAATTTTTACTTTTGTTTCAAATGACCTGGTCATTGAGGATTTTACAGACAGTCTGCAGGTTGTAAATTCACCCAAGGGCTTTGTGGATGCCAGAATCAATATTAGTCATGTAATCTATCTGGATAAGGTGCTTTCCCCAAAGGATTTGCTTAGGATATTAAAGACTGTAGTAAATATTAAGGCAAAAGTTTTATCCGATATGGATTTGCCGGTCCATGTACAAAATATCCTGAACACTGATGATTTTTTAGCCGTTTTGGCCAATGTTGATGTTAGTGGGGACGGCTTGGACATTAACAATGCCGAATTTGATGATGTTGATGTGGATGAGTTCAAAGTCAATCTTGAGGAAGCCGTTGAAATAACCTTGGAGGATGCATTTGAAAAGATTGGGCTGACATTCGGAATCCTTGATTTTTTAGTTGCCGAAGGAATTTTAATCGGAGATTTGGTTGAGGCAGGTCTGGAACTTTTGGATGATGATACGCCGGATTTAAAGGACAGGCTTGAATCACAAATCATGAAATCATTGGCTGACATCAATGTCTCAACTATTCTTATGGCGGCCATCAGACTGCAGCAGGATCTTTGCGGAATCTGTATGAGGGAACTTGACGGTTTGAATGCTTTATATTCGGATGAGGTTTTCGGTATGGCAGTTTCAAATCAGATTGCAGGTACCAAAGGTGTTCTCAATTTTAATCGATATATTGGTGCAAAACCGGGAATCATTTATGGACTACCGCCAATTCTTGATGATGCCTTCGCAGGCCTTATTGCAGGTTGCGTATCTAAAATATATGATATGTGAAAAGGATAATTATAATATTCAGTTTTAATAGATTATACTAAGAGACAGCATAAGCAAATGATGATGAGGAATAACTATGGAAAATGATGATTATTTTGAAGATGAAGAATTCTCACCTGTAAGGTCCCTATTGGGCCTTTTAACATTCTCAACAATACTTCCAATCAATGTGTATACATCAATAGAGTATATGACAAAACTCACTTGGTGCTGGCCGTTTTTGCATATTTTCATAGGAATTCTTGCGGCCATTTGCGGTTATGTTTCAATGGAATTTTTACATCTGAACTCATTTTTCACAGCAGTTATTGTTTATGCATTTTTAATGATTATAACCGGTTACAACCATCTTGACGGCGTAATGGACATGGCAGATGGGGTAATGGTTCATGGTGAACCTGAAAAGAAAATCATGGTCATGAAAGATTCTTCTGTAGGTGCGGGAGGAGTTGCAACTTTATTTTTAGTGGCCAGTTTAACAATCGCAGGACTGTATAACATTCTGGATTATCATTTCATTTTGGGAATAATGATTTGTGAGATGTCTGCAAAAACATCACTGTTAACAACTGCTCTGCTTTCAAAGCCACTGACTCCTGGAATTGGCAGTTACTTTATGAATGAAACTAATCTGGGCAATTATTTGCTTTCAACAGCAATTGTTTTAATCATCGGAGATCTATTTGCAGGTTATGTCGGTTTATTCGGTGTTGTAGGTGCTATGATATCAGGTTTGATTATTGCGCTTGTTGCAAGAAGAAATTTCGTTTTGGCCAACGGTGATGTGCTTGGCATGAGTAATGAGGTAGGTCGTCTGTTTTCATTGTTGTTCATGGCAGTAGCTTTATTTTATTTTTAAATCAATTTTACAAGGTTAAATCAATATTCAAGTTTAAAAAAGCATTAGTTTAAATAATATGGTGCAAATAATTAGTATTGATGAGATTTACCGCAAGTCTGTCAGTGAAAAATATCTGAAATAACATTTTCCAATTCATGAAATTACCTCCCAAATTTTGATTTTTCGTGGTAATCTCATCATTTTTAGAAATCGTTATATATTTTCAGATTTAATCTATTAATGATTAATATGAATGTAAATGTTTTAAGATTGGACCACAGATTAAAAAGAGATACTCGTATAACAACTCATGTATGCTTAACCGCACGTGCATTCGGAGCAAGCAAAATCTTTCTTTCAGGAGAAAAAGACAACAATCTAATGGAAAATGTACGTGATACAGCTTCAAGATTCGGAGGAACATTTGAAATAGAATATGCAGAAAGTTATATGGGCGTAATCAATAAATGGAAAGCTGACGGAGGAAAAGTAGTGCATCTTACAATGTATGGATCACAGGCTCATGAAATAGCTCCTGAAGTTCGCCAAGATGGTTCCGATATTTTAATTGTTGTCGGCGGTTCCAAAGTTCCCGGAAAAGTCTACAAGGCTGCCGATTGGAATGTGTCAGTAACAACACAGCCTCATTCTGAAGTGTCATCCCTGGCTGTATTTCAGCACTTGCTGATGGACGGTAAGGAGTTTGAATTGGAATTTGAAAATCCGGTTTTGGAAGTAATTCCTACAGCTCATGGAAAAAATGTAAATATACACAATGAAAACCGCTAGGATATAAAATCATCGAGTCTCTTGATGGCTCTTAACTTTTCTTCTTTTTTTATGCGTGCCTGGTCAAGCGCATCCCTTATTGTTTGGATGGAATTGTCATATACTTCCCTGTCAACAGGATATGGAAAACCGTCTTTTCCGCCGTGAGTGAAACTGTATTTTACAGGGTCTTTCCAGCTTGCAGGTTCACCGTAAACCAAATCTGAAATCAGTGCCAGTGCCCTTATTTTTTTAGGTCCGATTCCCTGAAGCAGAATCAGTTCCTCATAATTTTCAGGTTGAATTTCCCATGCTTTTGTCAGAACTTCAAATTCCTTGTCTGAAATGTCCATGTCCAAAACCGGGTGGTGTGCAGGCATGGTAAAATCTTCCAAAAGCATCTGATTGTCTTTTCTTTTAAAATATTGTCTTAAATGATTTGGATTATCGTTAATCAAATCAACACTTATTTTTTGAGCTTCCTTGCTTTCTTCAGCAGGCATGTTCAGTGTCTGTGGTGTTATCTGGTCGCAGGAAATTCCGCTGTGAGGGTCATTCAGCAAATCATCGACTTCACTTCCAAGCCAGTGATAACGTCTTGCATATTTGTTTTCAGTATTCAGGCCCTGCTGGACGACTGCCCAGTCTCCCTTTTCAGTTACGAAGAAATTGTGCTGGTATAATGTGTATCCGTCCTGAATGCAGGAATTGTCTATTTTGGCAGATAATTTACTTGTTTCAACGAGCTTTTCTGTTGTCTTTGTTTTCAGGTTGAATACTTCACCTGCATGCTCGATTCCTTCAGGGGTCTTTCTGGATTTGGCACCTTTGCCTCCTGTAAGGTATATTCCATGCTCTTCCGGACTTAGAGATGCTTTAAGCGCTCCCAATGTTGTTGTTGTGGTTCCGGAGGAATGCCAATCAAAACCTAAAACACATGAAAATGCCTGAAACCAGTATGGATTGGATATTCTATTCAGGAACTCCTGTAAGCTATATTCTTCAATGATTACTGAAGCCAGAGCTCCTGACAGGTCAACCATTCTTGTAAATAGCCATTTTGGAGGGTGACCTCCATGTAGCGGTAAATTAACTGCACCTCTTCTTTGCATGATTAATGTTTTATTTTTTAAAATATTAATTGTTTAGCGAGAGCACATGATAAGTAATGCGAATGGCTATTTTCTGTTCACTTCGTATTCTTTAGGTGAAAATATTTATAAGTTCTATTCAAATAAATAATGTATGAATGAAAAAAATGCAAATTAGGTGTAATTATTTTGAATAAAAAAATGGCATTATCAATGTTTTTGATGTTGTTTCTATTTTTTTCCGTCAGTGCAATCCATGCAGGCGATGTGAATGTAACTGATTTATCTGCATTCAATTCTACAGGTGATATTTCTCTTCAAAGTGAAGATGAAATTCAAATTGACGATTTGGAAACATCAAATTCAAGTGATTTGTCAAAATACAGTGATAATGAATCTTTAAAGGAAAACGCTAAAAATAAAACTGAATTACAGTATTCGACAAATAGCATATACTTCAAGGGATGCTATGAAATAACATTGAAGGATTCAAATACGAACAGTCCATTGGCAAACCAGACTGTTAATTTTGTCATAAACGGCGCAAAATATTCCTCAACAACAAATGCCAAAGGAATCGCCAGTCTGAAATTGTCCCAAAATCCAGGAAAATATACTGTTGATGCTTATTTTGATGGGGATGAATCTTATGAAAGCTCCAATTCAACTTCCCAGATAAACATCTTGCCTACAATTAAGGCAAAGGACGTGACAAAATACTATAAAGGAAGTGCAAAATACTCAGCGACATTTTTCAACAGCAACGGAAAAGCATGGGCAAACAGGCAGGTTAAGATAACAGTCAACGGAAAAACCTACACCAAAAAAACCAATGGAAAAGGTGTTGCAAGCCTTGATGTAAATCTGAAGCCCGGAACATACAAGGTCATTGCAACTGATCCGGTAACAGGATATAAACTGACAACAACCTTCAAGATTCTCTCAACCGTTACTTCATCAGACATTAAAAAGGTAGTGGGAGACTCCAACAAGTTCAATGTTAAATTCTTTAAAAGCAATGGAAATCCATTGGCCAACAAGTACGTTAAAGTCAAAATCAACGGTAAAACATACTGGTACAAGACAAACTCCAAAGGCAATCTGTTCTTATCATTAAACCGTTTTAAAAAAGGAACTTACAAGATTGTTTCATATAACACTGACGGTTTGAAAAAGACCAACATGGCTAAGCTGTACAGCATAGCAAGCACAAAACTCACAACCAGCATTTACACATTCAGGTCCAATGACACCAAACAAATCAAGGTCAAATTGACAACTGCATTGGGTGGAAATTCAAATGTTGGAAAAACAGTCAAGTTCACAATCGATGGTTCTACATTTTCTAAAAAAACAGACAGCAAGGGTGAAGCCTACCTTGATCTGAATTCCTTCGGCAAGGGCTTATATAAAGTCCAGTACGATTTTTCAGGCAACAAATATTTCCAGAAGTATCACACTACAAATTTCGTAACAATACTTGGCTCAACAACTCCTGAGTTTACTGTTGAAAGCGGAACGGACTTCGGTTATGGTGCTAAAACTCCGTTTAAGGTAGCTTTAAAAGCAGATGAAGTTCCGTTAATTAAAAGAAAAGTGACTTTCACAATCAATGGGGAAAACTACAATGTAACAACTGACAATAATGGAATAGCTTCACTGCTTATCACTCAAAAGATAGGTAACTACACTCTGAATTATAATTCATATTCCCAATCATATGTTCCTCAAACCTCAGGGTCTTGTCCAATAACTGTCTTTAAAAGAACCGATGCTAAGATTACTTGGCAATCTGCAACATCATTCAAGAGCTTTTCACAGACTTTAAAGGTTTTGGTAACTGATTCTAATGGGAAAGCCATTTCTGGCCAGAATGTGGAATTGACAGCAGGTTCTGAAACATACACTGCAAAAACTTCATCCGGCGGATATGCCACATTCAAGACAGATTTTGAATTCGGCAATTGCAAGGTCAAGGTTAAGCTTCAGGATTCCAACAGCTTCGCTTCCAGTGCCCTATCAAAATCAGTAACTGTTGAACTTACTCAATACGGACGGGGGCTCAACGTGAAGGATTCAAGCTATTATTCAAGTGCTTATAGCAAAGCATCAAGGCACTGTCCGGTCAACAATGCTAAAATCAAAGCACTGGTTAAGTCATTGACCAAAGGTTTGACCAGCAAGGTTCAAAAGGCAAGGGCAATATTTAATTATGTCAGGGATTATGTGTTCTATGGATATTACTATAACACCCATAAAGGGGCTTTAGGAACATTGAAGTCCGGAGTGGCGAATTGCGTTGACCAGGCACACTTGCTTATTTCAATGTATAGGACTGCAGGCTTTAAAGCAAGATATGTCCATGGAAGTTGTACTTTTTCAGATGGAAGGTTTGGTCATGTCTGGACTCAGGTTTTAATTGGTAAAACTTGGGTTGTCGGTGATCCAATCAGTTATAAGAATTATTTAGGCAAAATCAACAATTGGAATACGAAAACTTACACGCTCCACAGCAGGTATCTAAGTCTTCCGTTCTGATTTTTTATTTTTTTAACATCATTACTTTTTAACATATTTTTTCCATATAAACAAAACTTTAATAAGTAATGGTAAGTATATCTATTAATGTTATATTTATTAACAAATTATTTAATCAAAATTATAAAGGAGATACTATTATGGCAATAGATAACGGAGATTTTGTAAGAGTAAACTTTACTGGTAAAATAAAAGAAACTGAAGACGTATTCGATACTACTTATGATGAAATTGCACAAGAAGCTGGAATTTTCGATGAAAACAAAACTTACAAACCAATCCCAATTGTTGTAGGTGGAAACCACTTATTACCTGCAATTGAAGAAGCAATTATCGGTTTAGAAGAAGGAGAAACCAAACATATTGAAGTAGATTCCGACAATGCTTTCGGACCAAGAGACCCTAAAATGATTCAATTAGTACCTATGAAAGAATTTAAAAAACAAGGCATGACTCCTTTCCCAGGTATGAAAATCCAATCCGAAGGCGCAACCGGTAAAATCTTAACCGTAAACGGTGGAAGAGTAAAAGTTGACTTCAACCATGAATTAGCAGGAAAAGACTTAGTTTACGATGTTGAAGTAACCGAAGTCATTGAAGATGAAGAAGAAAAAATCAAAAGTATGATTGAGTTACATTACTCCAACCCTAATGTTGACATTGACAAAACTGAAATTGACATCAATGATGGTATTGTAAACATCAAATTAGATGAAATGTCCAAATTCGACCAACAATCCTACATGGACGTTACCTTCGCTAGATTCAGAATAGCTAAAGACATTTGGGATAACATCGAAGAAGTTACCAAAGTTAACTTTGTAGATGAATTCGAAAAAAGAGAAGAATCTGACGACGAAGAAGCTGAAGAAGAATAATTCTTCTAACTTATTTTTTTGAGTTTTAAACTAAAACTCACTTTTTTTACTATTTTTTTTCAATTGCCAAAATTTATATTTTAATTTTTACAGATTATAACATATACGAAGGGTTGTATTATGTTTGCAATATTTAAAAAGATTAGTTTAGGCAATTGGATTTTAATAGGAATGATTTTGGGATTGTTTTTCGGACTATTTTTAAATTTCCATGTCCATGATCACTTTATCAAAAACATAGTCTTTATGGATAATGTGTTCTATCTGGGAGGTAATGCATTTATCAGACTCATGAAAATGCTTGTTGTACCTCTTGTTTTCTGTTCTATTGTGGTTGGTGTGGCATCAATTTCGGATATTCGAAAAATCGGTTCCATTGGTGGAATGACAATAATAATATATCTTATTACAACTGCTCTTGCAGTAACAATAGCCCTAAGCATAGGTATTTTGATTAAACCTGGCCTTGGTTTGGATATGGCAGCTGCATCTCAAACAGCTAATGTAACCCTTAACCAGACAATGACTGATACAATTTTAAACATTATTCCCGAAAACCCATTAAACGCATTGGCTAATGGGGATATGTTGCCGGTTATAATATTTGGTGTGCTCATCGGGTTTATTTTGGCTAAATTGAGGGAAGAAACTCAAGTCGTAAACAAATTTTTCGAAGAGTCAAACAAAATAATGATGTCAATGACCGGTATTGTGATGAAATTCGCACCGATTGGCGTTTTCTGTCTGATGGCCAAGACATTTGGAAGCTTAGGATTTGAAGGCATCATGCCTCTGGCGAAATATGTCGGTTGTGTATTGATTGGATTGGCTATTCAGGCTTTTGTTGTTTATCCGGCTCTGCTGGTTGTTTTTACAAGGTTGAATCCTGTAAGATTCTTCAGGAAGTTCATGTCAGTAATGTTTTTTGCATTTTCATCTTCAACATCAAATGCGACAATTCCATTGAACATGAATAAACTTGAGGACATGGGTGTTTCCCGTGATGTTTCTTCATTTACCATTCCTTTAGGAGCAACAATCAATATGGATGGAACTGCAATCATGCAGGGTGTTGCGGTAATGTTTGCGGCTCAGGCTTATGGAATTGACTTGGGTTTTTCCGCTTTATTGACAGTAATTTTCACAGCTGTAATGGCTTCAATAGGTACTGCGGGAGTTCCTTCAGTGGGTCTTGTTACTTTGACTATGGTATTTAATTCAGTAGGTCTTCCGGTTCAGGCAATCGGAGTAATCTTTGGAATAGACCATATACTGGACATGTTCAGAACTGCAGTCAATGTTACCGGTGATGCTATCTGCACTGTGATTGTCTCATTCAAAAACAAGTCATTTGATAAGGATGTGTTTAATGATAAGAAAGAGCCAGAAAAAGTGGCTCCGGATTTGATTTAAATTTTTTCTCCCCTGTGGATAGCCACTATCCCGGGGATATCTTTCACTTTTAGCTCAAACATGGCTTCCATGCCTTCATTTTCAAAAAGAACACACTTTTTTTCTAAAACTTTGCTTGTAAGCAGTGCCGCTACAGGTGGTGTTATTACAAAAATTGAATTGTTTTCATCAAGCGACTTTGCGGTTTCATCACTCAGCATTCCCTTTCCGATATGTATTTTCACTCCTTTTTCACTTAAAAAGGGGATTGTTGATTCGATTTCCACTTTGCTGCTTGTTGTAGGTGCAATTCCCGCATCGCTGAATGCAGTATGCATTATCGCCATTCCATTCATGTCAAACGGCACCTCTCCCTTTTTAACAAGCTCCACAAGCTGGGGCAATGCTGCATCACGGCCAGTGTATATTGTTCCTGATATTGAAACTTGATCTCCAACGTTAAGTTCATTTATCTGCTCGTCGCTGACAGGTGTGGTTAATCTTTTCATGGATATGATTATGTTTTTTAATAATTTTAAAATTTTGTAATTTGTCACGATTTTTCATAACATATTTAAATGTTTATTAACATAGATATATAACATTCTAGATTTATTTATCATAGAATTATAGGAGATATAAAATTGATTATTATTGACGAAAATTTGTGTAAAGGATGTCATCTTTGCTTATTCATGTGTTCACAAAACGTTTACGCAATATCTTCTGAAATTAACAAGAAAGGAGTCCAATTGCCTTACGTTAATTTTGGAGAAAGATGTAACAAATGCGGGACATGTGAAGTGGCATGTCCAGACCAGGCTATTACTGTGGATTTACCAGATAATTGGTGGATGGAAGATGGTAAAGATGTAAACTTTAATCCTAGATTCACAAAGGGGAGAAAATAGGTGTTAAAATGGCTGAAGAATTTTTTATTCAAGGAAATGAAGCATGTGCTAAAGGAGCAATAACTGCAGGATGCAGATTCTTCGCAGGTTATCCAATCACTCCATCTACTGAAGTTGCTGAAACTTTAGCAAGGGAATTGCCAAAAGTCGGTGGTTCTTTTGTTCAAATGGAAGATGAAATCGCTTCTGCAGGAGCTATTATCGGAGCTTCCTGGGGTGGAGCTAAATCAATGACTGCAACCTCAGGTCCAGGTATATCTTTAATGCAGGAAAATATAGGTTATGCATTTATGAGTGAAACTCCAATCGTCATAGTTGATGTTCAAAGAGGGTCTCCGTCTACAGCTCAACCAACAATGGCTGCGCAGGGGGATATGATGCAGGCACGTTGGGGATCCCATGGGGATTATGAGCCAATAGCATTATCTCCGTCAAGTGTTCAGGAATTCTTTGATTTCACAATCAAGGCATTCAATTTAGCAGAACAGTACAGATGTCCTGTTTTTGTAATGGCTGATGAAGTAATTGGACACATGAGAGAAAAAATAATCGTTGATGATGATATTGAAATTGTTGCTAGACAAAGACCTGAAAAAAGTGACGATTACCTGCCGTTTGAAAATATTGAAAATGGCACAACCCCTATGCCGTCCTTCGGTGACGGATTCAATATTCACGTAACCGGACTAACTCACGATGAAAGAGGTTATCCTGATACAAACAATCCTGAAACTCATGACAAACTTGTTCAAAGGATTTGTGATAAGGTATTGAATAACAGGGATAAAATCTGCTCAGTCAGATCCGAAAACTGTGAAGATGCTGATATCATAATTGTTTCATATGGTGCTCCTGTCAGGTCAGCTAGTGAAGCTACCAGAAAAGCAAGGGAAGAAGGTAAAAAAGTAGGTTATGTAAAAATAGACACTCCATGGCCTTTCCCTGAAGAACAATTACGTGAAGCAACCGCAAATGCAAAAGATGTCATTGTGGTTGAAATGAACTTGGGTCAGATGTATTATGAAGTTGACCGTGTTCTTAAAAGAGACACTAACGTTCACTTAATGGGAGTCATTGGCGGTTTATTGCCAACTCCTGATGAAATCTTAGAACAAATTAATAAAATAGGAGGAAACTAGAATGGCTGAACATAAAGAAAATAGATTTCTCCCATACTTAAGAGAAGACAGATTGCCTCATATTTTCTGTCCGGGCTGTGGAAATGGAGCTATCATTAATGCATTTTTGGCAGCTATGGAAAAGGCAGAAATGGATTTCGATAACATTGCAATGGTTTCTGGAATCGGTTGTTCTTCAAGAATTCCAGGTTATCTTAAATGTGATTCCCTTCACACTACTCACGGAAGAGCATTAAGTTTCGCTACCGGTTTAAAAACCGCAAACAAAGATTTGGATGTTGTAGTATTTACAGGAGACGGTGATGCGGCATCTATCGGTGGTAATCATTTAATTCATGCAGCTAGAAGAAATATTAATCTAACTGTAATCTGTATCAATAATAATATTTATGGTATGACTGGGGGTCAAATCAGCCCTACATCTCCTAAAGGTAGTTTCGGAACAACTGCTCCTTACGGTAATCAGGACACTCCATTCAAATTAGCTGAACTTGTGGCAGCTGCCGGCGCATCTTATTCAGCAAGATGGACAACAGTTCAGATGGAAAATCTTGTATTGGCCATTAAAGACGGTTTGAAAAATGATGGATTTTCATTCATCGAAGTTGCAACTCAATGTCCAACTTATTTTGGTCGTAAGAATAAACTCAGAACCCCTACTGCAATGGCTGCAGTAATGAAAGCAAATACTGTATTCAAATCCGCTGCAGAAAGGATGAGACCAAAAGAACTTGAAGGTAAAATTGTAGTTGGTGAATTTGCAAATACTCAAAGGGACGAATTCACAGCTAATATCGATAAGATTAGTGTAGAAAAATACGGTAAGAAGACTCTTATCAATTCTGCATATGAAACAGAGTTATAGGTGGGTAATATGAGAACTGAAATTAGAATTTGTGGATTTGGAGGTCAAGGAGTAATTCTTGCAGGTATTATTTTAGGTAAATCTGCAAGTCTTTTTGACGGCAAAGAAGCTGTTCAAACTCAATCCTACGGTCCTGAAGCTCGTGGTGGAGCTTCAAAATGTGAAGTTGTTATCAGCGACAGTGAAGTCGATTATCCTAAAGTTCAAAATCCTGATATTTTGGTGGCAATGTCCAATGAGGCCTTACTGAAATATATAGTTGATTTGAAAGATAACGGAACATTGATTGTTGATCCTGGAACAACTGATGTGGAAGATGTCAAAGACTTTATTGAAGAGCATAATATTAAAGTTTATGAAGCTCCTGCAACACAGACAGCTACTGATGAAATTGGACTTAAAATCGTAGCTAATATTGTGATGGTTGGAGCAATTACAAAAATAACTGAAGTAATATCCAAAGAAGCAGCTATGAAAGCTATTGAAGCTAGTGTTCCTAAAGGAACTGAAGAGAAAAACATTAAAGCTTTTGAAGCAGGATATGCTTTAGCAGAATAGGTGTTATAATGAGATTTTTTGAAAATGTAGCAAAACAAATTTTTAATGATGAAGGAATTCCAATTTTAGAAGGTCACGTTGCTTATTCTCCGGAAGAGGCAATGACCATCTCTTCAGAAATGGATGTTCCTGTTGTAATAAAAGCACAAGTTTTAACCGGTGGAAGAGGTAAAGCGGGTGGTGTAAAATTCGCTGATAACCCTGGTGAAGCATTAAAAGTTTCAGATGAGATTTTAGGTATGGAAATTAAAGGTGAAAAAGTAAAACATCTTTTAATTGAAGAAAAAGCTGAAATCATCAATGAATACTTTGTAACCGTATCTGTAGACAGAGGTGCTAGAAGACCGGTAATTTTAGCAAGTAAGGAAGGTGGGGTTGAAATCGAAAATCTCGCTAAAACCAACCCTGAAAAGATTATCAAATACTATCCAAATCCTTTACTTGAATTCTTGCCTTATGAAGCACGTGAAGTTGCACGTAAAATGGGCGTTCCATCAGAATTGATTTCCCAAATGGGAGACATAATCTGGAAACTCTATAATGTATTCGATAAATACGATGCAGACACTGCCGAAATCAACCCTCTTGTATTAACTCCTGATGGATTGATTGCAGCAGATGCTAAAATGGTTGTTGAAAACGATTCATTATACAGGCATCAGGAACTGGTTGAAAGAATGCACTATAAGAAGAAAGCTGTTGACTTTGTCCAGCTGGACGGTGACATTGCAGTAATCGGTAACGGTGCAGGTTTAACATTAACAGCTATGGACATGATTAAACTTTACGGTGGAGAACCTGCAACATTCCTCGATATCGGTGGTGGAGCTTCAGAGCATATCATCAACCAGGCTTTAAATATTGTATTGAACTATGATCCTGTTAAAGTAGTATTCCTTAACGTTTTAGGAGGTATTACAAAAGCCGATGATGTGGCTCGCGGTGTAATCAATGCATTGAAACAGGCTGACCGCAGAGTATACATTGTAATCAGATTAACAGGTACCAACGAAGAAGAAGGTCAAAGACTTTTAGAGGAAGCAGGAATTCCATACGAAACATCTATGGAAAAAGCTGCTAAAAAGGCTGTTGAACTCTGTGAAGAACTAAAAGCTGAAGGAAAATAATCTTTTAGCTAAAACACGCAATCTATATTGGCATAGATTGTATTATGTATGTTATGTTACATTAAAAAATCAGTGTCGTCATTATATATTTTATAATGATGACTTAAAACCTATTTTTTAAGTAATTTTTTAAAAAAAGTAATTATTCGAGCAATACTACTCGACTAATTTCAGATTCGTTTACTATTTTTTTACCGCAGTGTTCTCCGATTTTTTCGGCGAAACTTTTGACCTCATCAAATGACGGCATGTTGTCCAATGTTAAACGTTCACGTGATGAACCGACACACATGTATGCCTTCACTTCTACAAAATCAGGGTCTGCTTTTTGGATTAGTTTTGCATATTCTTCGGGATTTTCCATATTTTTTCCACGAACGCAGGTATTTCGTATACATGTACGGGAGTTAAAACTGGATAAAGTTTCAAGGGATTCATTTAAATTGTTCCAAGCATCGTTTATTCTAGGTCTGCACACTGCCTTAAATATTTTCTCGTTAGGTGCGTCCAAGGAAAGGTATAACTGGTACGGATCGTTTTCCAGATTTCTTAATCTGTCGACGCATTGGCCGTTACTTACCACAAATGTTGTAAAGTCCCTTCTGTTGAACTCGCCAATCAGCTCATCAATTTTTGGATATAGTGTTGGCTCACCTGCAAGTGAAATTGCCGCATTTGTAGGATTTTTAAGCTCTTCAAGTTTCTTTTTATTTGCCTTGTCATTTCCAAAAAAACCGCATAATAGATTGTTCTGTGCCTTGATGGCATCATCGATGATGACTTTCGGATCGTCGTATTCCTCATCTTCCCATGTTGTTTGGGTATAGGTTAAATCTCTCCAGCAGAACTCGCATTCCTGCTGGCAGTTTGGAACTGCAGGTGACATCTGGAGGCATCTGTGAGATTTTATTCCGTAAAATTTCTCCTTATAGCACACTCCCTTGTCTACAATACTTTGACGTGTCCAGTGACACACTTTAACGGCAGCATGGCCATGTGTTCCAAGGAATCTGTATCCGCTTTTTTCCATTTTTTCTATTTGGTTTTCATTGAATGACATAAAATCAAAGTTATTTTTAGTTTTCCCAATATATACATTTTTACAAGATTAATCTAAAGGCACTTTCAAAAACTTAAGTGATTTTTAGAAAATCGCATTGTCCTCATCCCAATACCTCAGTTTTAAGTCAAAT